>WGAN01000014.1 GCA_015494805.1 Caldifarciminota bacterium | reverse complement strand
CACCTACGAGACGGACACCCTCTCCTTTACGGATATGTATGCCGGCCTCCTCACGGCGGGGAGCGACGTCCTCTACAGGCACTCCTACCTTTTCTCCTACTTCGGCGGTATCCGGATAAGGAACTCCGACACCCTCCTCTACAACGATGCTTCCCTCTCCTACACCTACGACGGCCTCTTCCCCACCCTCGGCCTTGATATAGGGGCCTACGTCTCCAACGATACGAGGTTCAGGCTCAAGTACTACGACCTCACCCTCCGGCCGACGGTCTCCATCCCCTTCAACCATATAGATGGCAGGGAGAGTATCGGCCTCTTCCTCTTCGGGAGGCTGGCGTCGGATACGATCTCCTTCGCAGGGGGGATAGAGGGGAGCGTATCAAGGGCCTACGCGTACAAGCCAACGGCGACGGTCGTGGCGGACGGCTTCGCTTTAAGGGGGTACGTGGCATACAACGGAGGTCCCGGCTTCGGCCTCTCCGGGGTCCTGGCCTTCCGGAAGTGGCTCCTCTTCAACCTCCGGTTTGAGGGCTTCGCCCTACCCTACTCCAGTCCGGTCTCCCTCTACGACTACCCCACCCTTACGGTGGTCTCCGACACCTTCGCCCATGTCTCCCTCTCCGTCTATCCGGACGTATTCTCCCCCCGCTTCCCCGACCTCTACTTCAGCCTCATCCCGCCGTCCCCCTGGGCCTTCTTCTCCTATCTGGCCGTAACCCGCGCCTATCCGGGCCTCACCTTGGAGTACCTCCACTACGGGCGGGGGGTGGCCATACCCTACGAGGGGGACGTCCCCCACCTCATCATCAACGGCAACCTTGACCTCCTCCTCTTCTCCCAGGTCCCCCTGCGTCTAACGGTTGGATACGAGGTCTTCCCAAGGCGGGGGGTCAGGGCGGTGTTGAGGTAGTATGGGATTCCTGCACCTGACCGTACCGGGCAGGAAGAACCTCAAAGAGGTGATTGAGAAGGACTGGGACAGGATAGAGGACAGGTTCTCAGCCCCGGTAAGACGCAGGGGAGAGGAGTACTTCTCATCCGGGAAGGTCATCCCGACGGACGTAATGCCGGATAAGGCCCACTTCAGGTCCTCCGGACAGGTCGCCGACTCCTACTCAATAACCCTCTCCTACGACGGGGACACCCTCCTCGGCATGTGTACCTGCCGCTCCGACCCGCCCTGCAAACACATATACGCCTCCCTCCTCATCCTCAAGAGGAAGGGGGGACCGGAGGTGAGGGAGATAGTCATGAGGCTCCACAGGGAGGAGATGGCGGAGCTGCTGATGGACTACCTCCCGGAGAACGTAAAGAAGGCCCTGATGGAGGGGCCGGAGATGACTCTACGGAGGTTTGAGAAGTACGGGGACCCGTCCCCCCTTACGGGACTCCTCCCCTTCGTCCCCGTGATATACGACACCTTTGAGGCCGAAGGCTTCGTAGAGAGGGCCATAAAGGCGTTCAAGAGGAGGGGAACCCCCTGCCCCCACACTTTAAGGGTCGCCTTGAGGGGGATCGTCAGGAGGGCGGAGGATAAGGTGCGGTACCTCCGGTACATCCACGAGGCCCTCACCTCTAACGGGTGCGAGTTGCCAGGTTTGAACTTCGGGGACCTCCTTACGGAGGAGGAGAGGGTGAGGGCGGTTGATGAGGGGGTACCCTATGACCTCGTCAGGGTTGAGGGGGAGGTGGTACCGGAGAGGCTCTCCTTCTCCAGCGCCGACGCCTGCCTTGACTACCTCCTGAACACCCTCCTGCCCAAGAGAAAGGCCCGCGAGATAGCGAGGAAGTGCATGGACAGGTTCGGACTCTACCCTCCCCTCGTCCTCTACTACCTTCAGGTTGGCGGTGAGCCGGACGTGGCCCTGAAACTCCTCTCAAGGAGACCCACGGCCTCAATGCTCCTCGCCCTGAAGGACCTCGTACCGGAGGATACCTTCTCCGATCTGGAGCGGCTCCTGAAGAGCCTTTCGCTGGAGGAGTACGCGCACTACGTCGCCGAGGTCTCGCCGGAGGATCTGCCGAAGTTGAAGGGGATGGTGGATAGGGAGGTCCTCACCCCCCTCGTCATAAGGAACGCCAGACGCATAGGTGAGGCTGCTTTGCCCATAATAAGGGAGGAGGCGGTGCGGATAGCCTCCGGCCGGAGGTGGAGCCTATACCCGAAGGTGGCGGAACTCTTGAAGCTGATGCGGGAGATCTCCCCGAAGGAGTACGAACGCACCCTGAAGTACCTGAAGGAGACCTTCCCCAACAGGCGTCGGCTTATGGAGGTGCTGGAGAGGCTACCGTAAGGACCGCCAAGCCCGACATCCCTCCTGTATAATACCGGTGTTATGATAACGGTCCTGATAGGTGGATGGGCCTTGATAAGTGGAGAGGAAGGGATAAACGCCCAGAGCCTCCGGGAGCGAGGCGTGCGCATATACCAGTACGTCCCGTCCTACGGCTACATCGCGTACGTTCCCGAAAACCTCAAGCTGAAGGACGCAAACGTCCGCCCCGTCCCCGAAGCCCTGAAGGTTAGCCCTTTGATCTACGAGGGCAAGTTGGAAGACGCCCTGTACGGCGGAAAGGTGAGGCTCATAGTCTCCGGCTACCCCGGTGAGGACGAGGCTACGCTGTTTGATGCCATCTCCTCCCTCGGCCTCCTGCCCGAAAGGTTCCCCACCTCCATAATGCCAAGGTTCAAGGTCTCCGTGCCACCCGGCGATGTCCTAAGGATCTCCCGTCAGCTCGCCGCCTTTGAGGTGGTTTCCAAGGTGGAACCGGACCTAAGGAAGTACCTCTGGAACAACCATACCCGCTGGTACATTCAGACCCACGTTGAGGGGGATTCCCTCGTCTGGGCGCACGGCATAAACGGTGAGGGTGAGGTAGGTGGGGTGATGGACACCGGTCTGGACTACTACTCTTGCTTCTTCAGGGATACCAGCGTCGTCCTACCCGGCCCCACCCACAGGAAGGTCCTGGACTATATGGTACTCTCCAGCTACGCCGACGACTTTGCCTCGTGTAGCTACTCCCACGGTACGCACGTAAGCGGAACCTTCGTTGGCTATCCCGACTCTGCGAGTTCCGTCTTCTATAACTACAAGGGGATGGCCTACAAAGCCAAGTTGGTATTCGGGGACGCGGGAGGTCCCTCCTGCGGCAGTTGCGGAAGTATATGCTACAGCTCGTCCATTTACGATATCTTGACCGACTTCTACAGCCGGGGAGCAAGGGTGGTCAACTTCTCCTGGGGATCTGCATTTAACACCTACAGCTCTGCAGCTCAAGATGTGGACGCTTTCATGTGGGACAATCCGGATGCTCTGGTGACAGTTGCCGCCGGGAACTCTAGCGATGAAGATGCCTCCGAGGACGGTAGTTTAGGTTCCCCTGCTACGGCCAAAAATGCCCTTACTGTTGGTGCTACAGGTGCATTTGACGCTTTTACGAAACCTCATGAGCATAGGGCCTACTACTCCTCCCAGGGTCCCACCTACGACGGCAGGATAAAACCCGACGTTATGACCCCCGGAGGGGACTATCATTATTCACCTTCCTTCATAGGCTCTGCTCGGAATCGGACCGATAGGACTTACTCTTGCAGCATCCTCACGAGCGGTTTTCAGGGTACCTCTATGGCCGCCCCTGCGGCCGCCGGTACGGCCCTCCTCGTCCGCCAGTACTTCAGGGAGGGCTGGTATCCCAACGGAGTCAGGGACACGGCCAACGGTTTCGTACCCCAAGGGTCCCTTCTGAAGGCCGCCCTCATAGCCTCCGCCCAGCCCCTTGAGTACGAGCCTACGCCTCCCAACAACGAGGTGGGCTTCGGAGGGGTCAACCTAAGCAGGGTCCTCTTCTTCGCCGATATGCCCCCGGAGTACAGGCACCGCCTCTTCGTCGTCGACGACAGCGTTGGCATCTCCGCCGGCGATACGGCCGTCTACGACGTCATCGTTGGCTGCAACGAGTCTATGTACACCGACTACGTGAAGATCGTGCTGGCCTGGACGGACGCCCCCGGCGCCTACCTCCAGAACGACCTTGACCTCATAGTTGAAGGGGCGGATGGCAACGAGTACCACGGCAACATCATCAGCGATGGGGTCTCCGTACCCAACCCGACAGGCAGGGACTACTTAAACAACGTTGAGGTGGTGTACGTCGCCCCCGCCAAGAGGGGGATATGGAGGGTTAAGGTATACGGTCGCGCCCTCAACAACCCCAAACCCGGCGGCACCCAGCCCTACAGCCTCGTGGTCGTGGACGCCGGCCCCTGCGGAAACGGGGACGGCCTATCCGTTGAGGAGTCTCCCAGGTCCAGATCCTCCTACCTGCCCTACACCGTATCCGGTCAGACCGTCCTCTTCCTGAAGGGGGCGAAGGTCTATGCGAGCGACGGCCGTCTGATCGGCTCCTTCAAGGGCGGCCAGAGGGTGAGGCTCCACAGGGGAGTGTTCTTCGTCGTAAGCGAGGGACGGAGCTACCGCCTGATGATCCGATGACCTTACGCGGGAAAGGTACGAGGGGGGGGCTTTGCCCCCCTTTTTTATGCGGGAACATACCGGGGTCTAATGTACGGTGTCGTTTGAGGAGGTCTACAGGAAACACTACGGGGACGTCTTCCGGTTCATATACTCCAAGGTCCGGGATTACAACGACGCCCTTGACCTGACCTCGGAGGTCTTCACGAAGGCCCTGAAGGGTTTCGCCGGGTTCAAAGGCCTGTCCTCGGTAAAGACCTGGCTCTTCCGCATAGCCATAAACGTAATGAACGACTACTGGAGGTATAGAAACAGGCACCTACCCCTGCTACCCGCCCCCTACTCCGAGGAGGCGGACGACCTGGACAACCCCCTGTTATCCAAGGAGGACGACTATGAGGAGGAGACGGAGGAGCCGGACTTCGCCGTCCCCCTTGACGCCTTTCGCCGGGCATACTACTCCCTGCCGGACCCTTACAGGGAGGTCCTCTACCTCTTCTACGTGGAGAAGATGACCTACAGGGAGATAGCCGAGGCCACAGGGGTTAGCGTAGGGACGGTAAAATCCAGACTGAACAGGGCGAAGAGAAAGCTAAAGGCACTTTTGAAGGAGAAAGGAAAATGACCCACAGGCAGATAAGGGAACTCATTCCCCTTCTGGCCATAGGGAGGTTGGAGGGGGAGGAGAAGGAGGAGGTGCTAAGGCACCTTGAGACCTGCGGGGAGTGCCGCAGGCTGTACGAGAGGGAGAGGAGGCTCGCTACCCTGATGGAGGAGATGGCGCGGGAGGTGGTACCGCCTCCACCACCCACCGTAAAGAGGAGGTTCCCGTACCTCCGTCTCGCCGTAGCCTTCGCATCCATCACCGCCCTTCTCCTTTTGGCCGTATTCTTTGTAAGGATGCCACTGGGAGGGAACAAGGAAGTGGAGGAGACGCCCACGGTTGAGGTAAGCGGTCTTGAGGACCTATGGGATGGCTACATCCTCGTCCAAGGCGATGGGAACCTGGAGGTCAGGGTGTCCATAGATGGGAAGGTGGTAGCCGTGGGACGGGGAGAGGGGTACGTGTATCTGGAGCCAGAGGTAGAGGAAGGGGAGCATTACGTCAAGGTTGAGGTCTTAACCGGAAGGGATACCCTTAAGGTGGATAGGGTCGTACTCTACGACCCCGAAACCTACGCGATGGCTACAGGTGGAGAATGAGGCGGGAGATGGTGAAGTAGAGGGTTAGGGTGAGGGCATCGTTCAGGGTAGCGTTGAGGGGGGCAGATATGCTGGCCGGGTCTATACCGAGCCTCTTGGCGATAAGGGGAAGGAAGAAGCCGATGCTGTTGGCCACGAGGACGGCCACCGTCATAGTAAGGGCGACGGACAGGGTTATGGCGAGGTTGTGGGTACGGAGGAAGGCGCTCCCTGCTGCTATGAGCGATAGGGGGAGGGCGAGACCGAAGAGTACCCCCACCATCTCCGTCATCCAAAGCTTCAGGACCTCCTTGGGGTTGAGGGTAATCTCCCCCGTAGCGAGGGCCCGTATTACGAAGCTGGCGCACTGGGAACCGGTGTTCCCCGCCGTACCGTTCAGGATAGGTATGAAGGCGGCGAGTATAACGGCCTCCTTCAGGACGTCCTCGTACGCCCCTATTATAAAGGAGGAGACGTTGGCCAGAAGGGCCAAACCCGCCAACCACGGGAGCCTCTTCTTGACCCTCTCCAAGACGGGCAGGAGGAAGTAGTTGTCCTCCGGATCGCTCACGGCAGCGAACCTCAAGAAGTCCTCGGCGCTCTCCTCAACTATCACGTCCACCACGTCGTCTATAGTGATCACGCCGAGCATACGGTTGGCACTATCCACGACGGGTATGGAGAGGAGGTCGTAGTCTGCCATTATCTTGGCCGCCTTCCAGGCGGGGTCGTAGGCCGATACGAAGGGGACCTTCTCCGCCAGCTTCCCTATGGGGACCTCCTCCGGAGATTTCACCAAGGTGGTCAGTTTGACCTGTCCCCGGAGGCGTTGGGCGTCGTCCAATGCGTATATGGTCAAGAGTACCTCGTCGGCGTAGTCGCTCCTCCTAAGGTGTTCTAAGGCCTCCTTTACGGTGGTCTTACGGTTCAGGGCCACGAACTCCGTATTCATAAGGCGACCGCAGGAGTCCTCCGGGTAGTTCAAAAGGGTCAAGGCAATTTCCCTCTCCTCCTCCGGCAGGAGGGATAGGATCTTCCTGACGAGGTCCGGGGGAAGCTCCTCAAAGAGAGCGGTACGGTCGTCGTCGTCCATCTCCTCCATTATCTCAAGGAGTTGCTTATCGGAGAAACCGGCTATTATCTTGTCTATGTTGTGCGTGTGGAGGTTGGAGATCACCTCCGCCGCCTTCTCCGGTGGCAGAAGTTTCAGGAGCAAAACGGCCTCTGAAGGGGAAAGCTCGGAAATTATATCCTCAATCTCGGCGGGATGGAGCTCGGACAGGAGGGACTTCAAAGGCCTCAACTCCCGGTTCCTCAAGAGGTCGCGAATTTCCGGGAGGAGGGCCTGGGCTATCCGAAACAAGTTGCAATTGTACGGTCGTTTAAAAGTGCAAGATACACCCAACAACGGGTGTATAATACCCGTACCTATGAAGGTCCTCAAAGAGAAACCCCTCAAGTGGAAGCTGGTAGAGACCAAAACGGGTGCCGTCCTGAACCTCATAGAGGTGTCCGAAAATCACTTCTTCATAGAGCAGAACTACAAGAAGCCGAGTAAGTACGGCGTCGCCTACAGGCAACTGAAGGAGCGGTTCCCGGAATTCTATATGTTCTGGGAGATAAAGAACAACCGATATACCGGAAAGCTTCTCGCCGGGGTATTCCTAACGAAGCGGGAGATAGACGACTTCATAACCTCCGTCCTTCAGGACGAGGAGTACAAGGCCCACGAGGACGTGAGGGACGAGCTTCCGGAGTAGGCCCGTCCTTCAACGGTATAATCGTCGGCCATGCGATTCAAGTTTAGGGTCATCGTCATGCCCCGGAAGGAGCTGTTAGACCCACAGGGTAGGGCCGTTGCAAGCGTCCTTCGCGAGATGGGTATGGAGGTGGGAGAGGTGAGGATAGGCAAGAGCATAGAGCTGGAGGTGGAGGCCAACAGCGAAAAGGAGGCCGAAACGTTGGTAGAAAAGATGGCCAGCGAGGTCCTCTCCAACCCTATAATAGAGGACTATACCATCCATAGGCTATGAGCTACGACCTTGTAAACGTCATCGTACCGGTAGCGCTCTTCCTCGTCCTGTTCTACTTGGTGTATAGGTACGGCACCCAAGAGGTACTGGTAGAGAAGGGAGGGGACATCCGGACGGTACGGAAGTTCATCCTAACCCCCCAACTGGTGGCCGGCTCCATAGTGGCGATAGTGGTGGCCCTCGCTTTCCTCTCCGTCAAGGTGGTACCACAGGGGAACGCCGGCGTCAAGTTCAACAGCCTCTTCAAAACCTACAGCATCGTCCACGAGGGTACCGTCTTCATAATGCCCATCTTTGAGAGTGTATATCTCTATGACCTCCGCGTTAGGGAGGTAACGGTAAGCCCTACGAAGAAGCGTAAGGGGGAGGGTACGGTGTGGGGTACCAGTAAGGACGGCATAACCGTAGGGGTAGAGGCTACGATGTGGTACAAACTGGTTCCGGAGAACCTCATGAAGGTCCATCGGAACTTCGGTCCCGACTACGAGGAGAAGTTCATCCGACCCTCGTTCATAGGTGCCATAAAGTACATCATCTCCAAATACACTGCGGAGGAGTTGGTGTCCTTCAGCCAGTACGGGGTGGAGTACGACCTCAAGGAGTACATAAGGAACAAGATAGAGCCGATGGGCTTCCTCTTCATAGACGCCGTGATAAGGGACATAAAGCTCTCCCCGGACTACGAGAAGGCCTTGGAGGAGCGGAGGATAGCCGAGCAGGAGGCCTTAAAGATGAAGTACGCCATCAAGCAGGAGAGCCTAAAGGTTGAGAAGATGATGGTAGAGGCCAAGGGTAAGGCCCAGGCCCTATCGGTCATAGGGGAAGTCATAAGAAGGAACCCTAAGATCCTGACCTATATGTACATAGACAAACTCGGCAAGAAGATAAAGGTCCTGGTGACGGACCAAAAGAGTATCTTGAACGTGGATAAGATGGAGAAGTGATTCGCGATGTTACGTCGGTAATGTGGGGATCTTGTTGGCGAAAAATGTGCCGATTACGTCCCACTTTCCAAAAATTTGAAGTCCAACTTCGGTATTTGGCGGATGGGATAACGCATCTCCCTATGAACGTTGGTACGGAATTTCCCGGATCGTATGCCAAAGATTGGCGATAAAGGTAGGTCGTATCATTTGACGCCGTTCAAAGTTCGTTAATGGGGGGTGCAAGGAGCTTAAAGTTCAATTTGTTATTTATTAAAGAGTGATTTTCGGTTTCTTAAAGTCCCACTTTCAATTTTTGAAGGTGAGGATGGGTTAATGCCCCCTCGCATCTTTTTATCAACGTAATTCCCATCTGCCGGATACGCCTGATAGATTGAAATCCCTGCCTTAAATCC
>WGAN01000013.1 GCA_015494805.1 Caldifarciminota bacterium | reverse complement strand
TGGCAAAAGAGTACAGGTTGCTCCTGTCTTACACCGAGAGGGAAGACAGCCACACCATAGAGGCCTACGAGGCTTTGGGAGGTTATCAGGGACTCCGTAAGGCCCTTGAGATGGATCCGGACGAGATAATAGAGGAGGTGAAGAAGTCCGGACTTAAGGGGAGAGGCGGAGCGGCCTTCCCCACCGGGAGAAAGTGGTCCTTCATACCAAAGGATCACCCCGGACCCAAGTACGTCGTGGATAACGCCGACGAGGGCGAGCCGGGGACGTTCAAGGACAGGGAACTGCTCTACAAGGCCCCCCACCTCGTCCTTGAGGGGATGATAATAGCCGGAAGGGCCATAGGGGCGAGGGAGGGGTACATGTACCTCCGGTACGAGTACCTCTGGATCTTCCCCCGCATAAAGCAGGCCATAAGGGAGGCCTACGCCAAGGGGTACCTCGGCAAGAACATCCTCGGAAGCGGTTTTGACTTTGACATCTACGTCTATCTCGGGGCGGGGGCATACATAGCCGGCTACGCCGTCTCCACCCTTGAGAGCCTTGAGGGGAAGCGACCCTACCCCCGCCTGAAGCCTCCGCGCACCAGTCAGGTGGGCCTTTACGGGAAGCCCACGGCCGTCAACAACGTTGAGACCCACGCCACCGTCCCCATAATCATATCCAAGGGGGCGGACTGGTACGCCCAACTGGGTACCCCGGAGAGCAGGGGGACGAGGCTCTTCGCCATCTCCGGAGCCGTTAAGAGGCCGGGGGTGTACGAGTTTGAGATGGGTTCCCTGACCCTCCGGGAGTTCATATACGAAGTCGCCGGCGTTGAGGATGGCACCGAGATACTCGGCGTGATACCCGGAGGGCTGTCCTCCGAGATCCTGACCCCTGACGAGCTGGACGTACCCATGACCCACGAGGACCTCGCCAAAGTGGGAAGTACCCTCGGAAGCGGTGCTGTGATAGTATTAGACAGGAGCCAGAGAACGATAACCATCCTCCGCCGGGCCATAGAGTTCTTCGCGTACGAGTCCTGCGGTAAATGTACGCCCTGCAGGGACGGAACCAACTGGATGACCCGGATCCTCGTCCAGGCCGACAAGAGGGGCTACGCAACGGCCGATGACATACGCCTCCTCAAGGAGATAACCCGGATGATGAGGGGAAGGAGCTTCTGTCCGCTCGGAGACTCCGCCGAGCTGGTGGCCCGGACCTTCTTGGAGAAGTACGAAGATGAACTCACCCGCAAACCTGTGGCAGCTTAAGAGTACCTACGAAAGGTTCTCCGAGAGGGTTTTCTGGCCGGTGGGTACGGTTGAGGCCCACGGCCCCCTACCGGTCGGCACGGACAACGTATCCGCCGAGTACATAGCCCGGAAACTCGCCCCGGAGTTTGAAGCGGACGTCCTCCCCCTCCTCCCCTTCGGCGTGAACCGCTCCCTCGCCGGGCATAGGGGTAGTCTCGGCCTCTCCCCGGAGACCTTCAAGGCCGTAGTGTACGACGTCGGCATATCCCTGGCCCGGAACGGCGTCAGGGAGCTGGTGGTCATAAACGGCCACGGCGGGAACACCTCCCACCTCAAGGAGGCCCTGTACAGGCTTCACCTGAATACGGGTCTAAAGGTGGCCTCCGTGGACTGGTGGGTCCTCGTCCCCGACCTCTCTAAGGAGGTCCTGGGGGAGCTTCAGGGCCACGCCGGGGCCGAGGAGTGGGCCTTCGTGGTGGCCGCCTACCCGCAGATGTACGACACCCTCAACAGAGAGAGGGACTACCCCGCGTACCATCCCCGTCCGGGGGTTTCCGCCTACCCCGCCCCCCGGAGCATCCTCCTGTACGAGGAGGGGAGGACTAACCGGTACGCCTTCAGCAGGGAGCAGTTGGAGAGGTACGTTGAGGGGGTGTTGGAAGCCGTAAGGGGCCTCCTGAAGGAGATACTTGAGGGGTGGGCGGAGGTTTGAACCTCCCGGTTCGCCGGTAGAATAGGGCGAAGTGGGAAAGGTTACCCTGGAGACGGACGTAAAGTTCCTTAAGGGGGTGGGACCGAGGAGGGCGAAGAGGTTGGAGAAGTTGGGGATCCGGACGGTGGAGGACCTACTCTACCTCCTCCCCCGAAAGTACGTCAACCGCAGTAAGGTCCAGAAGATAGCCCACCTAACGGGCGGGCAGGAGGCGGTGGTAAGGGGTAGGGTGGTGGAGAAGTTCAAGAGTACGGCCTCCGGTAAGAGGGAGGCCATAATAAGGATAAGCGACGGCACCGGCCACCTGGACCTCGTCTGGAGGAACATGGACTTCGTCCTCTCCAACTTCCGCCTTGGCCAGACGGTCTATGCGGCCGGTCGGGTGTACGTCTACGGCGGGAAGAGGAGGATGTACTTCCCGGAGGTGGAGGAGGAGGGGAAGGACCTCGTGGGCATCATACCCATTTACCCACAGACGGAGGGCATAACCTCCAAACTCCTAAGGAACCTCATAAGGAACGCCCTACAGAGCGTTGAGATACCGGAGAGCCTCCCCGATTACATACTCCGCTCCCGCAAACTCCCCCGTAGGGAGGAGGCCCTGCGGTACCTTCACTTCCCGGAGGATATGGAGCAGGTACTCCTCGGAAAGAAGCGGGTCGTCTACGAGGAGCTTCTGAAGTTCTACCTCCGCCTCAACCTCGGCGCCAAACTGGGGAGGAGGAGGTCCATCCCATTAAAGAGGACGGGGGAGCTTACGGACAGGTTCGTCTCCAGCCTACCCTTCAAACTGACCGGGGACCAGAGGAGGGCCATAAGGGAGATAGAGGAGGACATGGCGAAGGAGGAGGCCATGCACAGGCTCCTCCAGGGGGACGTGGGTTCCGGTAAGACGGTAGTCCTCCTGTACGCATCCCTCATAGCCATAGAGAACGGCTATCAGGCGGCCTTAATGGCTCCGACCGAGATCCTCGCGGAGCAGCTCTTTATGGTGGCGGAGGGCTACCTAAGGCCCCTCGGCGTGAACGTCGTCCTCCTGACGAGTTCCCTAAGCGCCCGGACGAAGAGGAACATAAGGGCGGAGGTAGCGAGTGGGGCGGCCCAACTGGTGATAGGGACGCACGCCCTAATAACGGAGGAGACGGTCTTTAAGAACCTCGCCCTCGCCATCGTAGACGAGCAGCACCGCTTCGGTGTCGCCCAGAGAGCCAGGCTCCTTGAGAAGGGAAGGGACGGGATATACCCCCACTTCCTCGTATCAACGGCCACCCCAATACCCCGCACCCTCGCCCTCACCATCTACGGCGACCTTGAGGTCTCCCGGATAAGGGAGAGGCCCTTCAAGGCTAAGGTTATAAACCGCATAGTGCATAAGGACCAGAGGGCGCAGGTCTACAGGTTCCTCTTTGACAAGGTCAGGAGTACGGGGAAGCAGGCCTACGTTATAGCCCCGCTGATAGAGGAGTCGGAGAAGTTGGAGGAGGTCAAGTCGGTCCAGGAGCTTTACGAGGAGTTGAGGGCGGCCGCACCTCCGGACCTGAAGCTCGGTCTCGTCCACGGACGGATGTCCCTTGAGGAGAGGAGGGAGGTGATGGAGAGGTTCCGGCGGGGGGAGATTCACATCCTTGTGGCCACCACCGTAATAGAGGTGGGGGTGGATGTGCCTAATGCCAAGTACATGGTCGTAGAGGACGCCAACCGCTTCGGTATAGCCCAGCTCCACCAGTTGCGGGGCCGGATAATGAGGAGCGAGGAGACGGCCTTCTTCGTTATGATAGCCCCTCGGAAGATGAGCTACGAGGCCCGGATGAGGCTTAGGGCCATCGCTAACATAACGGACGGGTTCGCCCTCGCCGAAGAAGATCTGAAGATAAGGGGTCCGGGGGAGCTTCTCGGTACGCGGCAGCACGGTGAGTTCTCCTTTCGGGGGATAAACCTCGCCGATATAAGCTCGGACAACAGGCTGATGCGTATAGCAGAGGTATGCAGGAGGGACGCCCGCTACATCCTCCGGAAGGACCCCTACCTCCTTAGACCGGAGAACGCCCTACTCCGTCGGAGCCTTGAGAAGTTGGAGGACAGGGAGGTGGTGGACGTGGGATAGGCGACGGCCTTAAAATGCGGCGTGTTGCCCCTTATCGTTGCCTTCGTTGAGGTGGGGAAGGTTGAGGTCTTCGGAAATCTCCTCTTTCTGGAGGGGCCTCCGGGGAAGGGCCTCGTGGTTATGGAGATAGGGACAAGCGAGGCGATGTCCATAAAGTTGGCTTTAAGCGGCAGAAAGTTCTGGAGGCCGTTGAGCCACGACCTCATGCTCCAGATGGCCAGAGTCTCCGGCCTTAGGCCGGTCAAGGTGGAGATCTACGACATAAAGGACGGGGCCTACCTCGCCCGCCTGTACCTTGAGAGGCGCACGTTCCTCTGGTTCAAGCAGAGGGTGGTGTTGGACAGCCGCCCCTCCGACGCCGTCGCCTTCGCCCTCCGCGCTGGCATCCCCATATACGTCGCCGAGCATCTGCTGAAGACCCCGGAGGAGATGATAGAGCCGCCCGAAGTACCCGCCGGAGGCATTGAGGGATGAGCCTGCCCTACCTGGAGGAATTCCTGTCCCACCTTAAGGCGATGGGACGGTCCGAGAACACCCTAAAGGCTTACGCCACCGACCTAACCCAGTTCGCCCAGTTCTGCGAGGCCCTCGGCCTGGACCCCCTCAACCTTTCCCGGAGCGACCTCCGACGCTTCCCCCTCTACCTCAAGGACTCCGACCTCTCCCCCTCCTCCATCTCCCGCAAGATAACGGCCGTAAGAGCCTACTACCGTTTCCTCCTCCGCCGCGGCTACGTAAAGGCGGATCCGTCCGTCGTCCTCTCCGTCCCCAAGCTCCCCAAGAGGCTCCCCCGCCCCCTGAACGTCAGCACCCTCGCCAAGATGATAACGGAGTGGGATCCGGAGGACGACGAGGAGAGCCTCGCCAAGGATATGATCCTCGTCCTATACGGTACCGGCCTCCGCATAAGCGAACTGCTCTCCCTTGAGGATGGAAACGTGGACCTAAGCTCCGGTCTCATAAGGGTAAGGGGGAAAGGTGGGAAACACCGGGCCGTCCCCATTCATCCCAAGCTTTACCCCGTCCTCAACAGGAGGATGGGCAGGGGGAGACTCTTCCCCATAAACCGCTTCAAGGCTTACCGTATGATAAGGAGGGCCTTTGAGAAGGTGGCCGGGGTCTACGGCGTCCATCCCCACATCCTTAGGCACACCTTCGCTACCCACCTCTTGGAGGGAGGGGCGGACCTGAAGAGCGTCCAGGAACTCCTCGGCCACGCGTCCCTCGGCACCACCCAGACCTACACCAAGGTATCCCTTCGGAGGATGAGGGAGACGTACGATAGGATCTGGGGGGAGGAGGAAGATTAGCCCATCCTCTCCGGTGCGGAGACCCCCAGGAGGTTCAAGCCGTACCTTACGGTGTAGAGGACGGCCCTTGATAGGGTTATCCTCTCCCCCTGCCTGTCGCTCCCCACTATACGGTTGTTCTGGTAGAAGCTGTGGTAGGTGTGGGCCAGTTCTATCAGGTAATCCACAAGGAGGTTGGGGGAGAAGTCCATCTTCCCCTCAACGTTAGCATAGGGGAGGTTCAGGCCCCTCCAGACCTCCTCCCTCAAGCGTATGGGTAGGGCCTTCAGGAGGTAGTACGGGAAGTACTGCACGAGGGCGGCGACGCCCCTCTCCTCTCCGGGCAGGTCTTTGATGGGCTTACCCTCAACGCCGTTGGCCTTCGCGTAGTCCAATAGGCTCATTATCCGGGCGTGGGCGTACTGGGTGTAGAAGACGGGGTTCTCCTTTACGGCCTTTCTGGCGAGGTCCAGGTCAAAGTTCAGCTCCGTCTGGGGCGCCCTTAAGAGCATAAAGAATCGCACAGCGTCCTTGCCAACGTCGGCGACGAGGTCGTCAAGGGTGTATATCCTCCCCTCCCTCTTGGACATCCTGACCCTCTCCCCCCCCTCGTAAAGGTTCACCTGCCCGTGGATTATTACGTCATATACGGCGTTTGTACCGGTGGCCTCCATAAAGGCCCCCATTACGGCCTTCATGCGGGGGACGTACCCGTGGTGGTCCGGCCCGAATATGTCTATAAGGTAATCGTACCCCCTGTCTAACTTGTGGAGGTGGTAGGCGGAGTCCCAGAAGAAGTAGGTCGGCTCCCCGTTGGATCTGACCATCACCCTGTCCTTGTCGTCCCCGTACCGGGTGGCCCTGAAGAGGAGGGCGTACCCCTCGTACCTGTACCGGTCGCCTTCGTACAGCTCTCCAAAGGTTTCGGGGAGGGGGACGTTGGCCTCGTTCCCATCGGCGTCGGCGAAGTACAGGAGTCCCGCCCCCTTCAGTATGGAATATACCCTCTCCGGGTAATCGGACCCCCTTATCTCCGACTCCATTACGAAGCGGGCGTACTCTATCCCGTACCTCTTGAGGCTCTCCTTCTGAAGTTTCAGGATGTGGTGGGCGACCTTCCGCCCGAACTCCTCCGCCTCCCTTAGGGTTATTCCCTCCGGTCCCTTTGCGAGTAGGGGGGTGGCCTCCGGCACGAACTCCCTCGCCAGCTCTTTAACGTACTCCCCCCTGTAGCCGTCCTTAGGCAGGGGGAAGGTGTCGGGTTTCATAAAGTGGAGGACGGATAGGCCGAGGTTGGCTATCTGCCTACCGGCGTCGTTCACGTAGTACTCCCCCTCCGCCCTGAAACCGAGGAACTTGAGTATTCGCACTATGCTGTCCCCTATTGCTCCGGCGCGGGCGTTGGCTACGTTAAGGGGACCGGTGGGGTTGGCGGATATGAACTCCACTAAGACCTTAGGCCCAGACTTCGGGAACACCTCCGGCCACGGGTCCCCGGCCGCCCAGTTGGTCCATCCGGCGAGGGCCTCCTCCTCCATCCGGAAGTTAACGTACCCACCGGCGGCGGCTACGGAGAACCGCCCCTCAAGGACGGGCCGCAACCTCTCTGTCAGCTCCTGGGCTATGACGGGTGGGGGTTGTCTCCGCTCTCTGGCCATTTTGAAGGGGGCGTTCGTGGAGAAATCACCGAACTTTGGGTTCTGTGTCCTATCAACCACTACGGGGCCGACGTTCTCCCTTAGGGCCTCCTCTAACTCCCGGTAAGCTCCTTTCACGTCCGGTTATTGTAAGGGGGAGGATTTAAGAAGCCTTAAGCAGTTCCTTCATTAGATCAACCATGACCTCAATAAGGTCCCTGTGGTTGGGATTGAAAAGAAGTAGGTTTCAGGTATATAATACCAAGCGCATGTCCCGGATAACAGAGAGAGAGGTAGCAGCAGAAATATCGCGGTACCTAAATGACCTCATTAAAGAAGGTGGATAC
This sequence comes from Caldifarciminota bacterium, assembly GCA_015494805.1. GTDB lineage: Bacteria > Hydrothermota > Hydrothermia > LBFQ01 > LBFQ01 > JAADCS01. The sequence goes on along the minus strand of WGAN01000013.1, from coordinate 3,952 downwards.
CCATTTGATAGTGCAACGGTTGAGCATAAGGGCGGTAGATACTATCCGGACATAGTAATCTGGGAAGAGGAGTATAAAAAGGCATTTGCGATATGGGAACTGAAAATTCCCGGAAAACATGAGGATATGAAAAAACTCGTGAAAAAATTGGCTGAACTAAATGCCAAGTTTGCTGTTGTTTGGAATTTCCAGAGTGGTGAGCTCTATGAGGTAGTAAACGGCAAACTTGAGCATAGGAAGTCATACCCCACATATATACTTGGAGATATACAGGAATGGAGGATAAAAACAAAGCAACAGGCAGTTTTTAGGGAAGCTCGCAAAATATTGGACGATCTACGAAGACTTTATGAAGGGCGATCTTTAACGCCATATACTCCAGATAAAATATATTTTATAGGGATTTTAAGTAAAGCAATAAACAACCTCATAGACCCTCTACATAAATACATTACAGAAAATCTCCAAAATAAAAAAGTAAGAGATAAAATAAATGCATGGGTGGTAAAACAAGGATATGCGTTAGGGCAGATAGATTATGAAAAGCTTATAGCGCGCCACTGGGCGTACGCTCTGGCAGTTAGGATACTGTTCTACTTTACGATTCGTAGGTACCATCCTGATCTTCCAGATCTATCTGGAAATACGACGTGGGGAGATTTACTCAAAGCTTTTAGGATTGCTCAGAGCATAGACTGGCAGGCCGTATTTGAGCCATCCCCCTTGGATGGGCTTGGAATTCCTAAGGAAGCTCACGAAGTTATAAAAGAGCTACTATCCGATTTCACTAAATATGACTTTTCTACCGTAAAGGAAGATGTAATAGGTGAAATTATGGAAAGTTTAATTCCTGAAGAAGAGAGGCACAACCTTGGACAGTACTTTACTCGTGAGGATCTCGTTGATTTCATAATAGGTTTTGTAGCTGATAAAGAGGAAGCAAACTATCTTGATCCCACGTGTGGTACAGGTACGTTTCTCAACCGATTGTATGATCGCATCAAGGTACTATCAAACTTTAGAAGGAAGCATGAGGAGATACTAGAGCAGCTATGGGGTATAGACATAGCTCATTTCCCAGCGGAGCTGGCGACCATAAATCTCTTCAGGCTTGATCCTAAAAACATATCAAATTTTCCTCATGTAGCTGTAAAAGATTTCTTTGATGTTATGCCGGGGGATGTGTTTGAATTTCCTCCACCTAAGGCGGCAAAAAGCGGATATAAGAAAGTTAAAATTCCTATTCCAATTTTTTACGGCATAGTTGGGAATTTTCCCTATATAAGGCAGGAATTGATAGAAAAGCATGTAAAGGGATATAAAAAGAAAATAGTCAAAGCTATAGCAAAAAATTGGCTTATAAAAGATCCGTTCCTGTTTAAGATAAAGGGGAAGAAAATAGATCCCAAACAACTTGAAATGATGAATGGTGCGGCGTTAAAACGGTTGTTGGATAACGGTGATGTTGAGCTAAAATTATCTGGACAGGCTGATATATACGCTTACCTGTTTTATCATGCCGGGGCATTCCTTGAAGAGGGTGGAAGGATGGGTATAGTTACCTCAAACTCGTGGCTTGATACAGCTTATGGAGAATGGTTAAAGTGGTTTTTCTTGAGACACTTTAAGATAGTAGCCGTTGTTTCATCATGGGCAGAACCGTGGTTCCACGATGCATCCGTAAATACGGCCTTCGTTATATTGGAAAGATGTTCTAATGAGAAGGAAAGGAAGGATAATTTCGTTAAATTTGTGAAGGTTAAAAAACCACTCTCGGAAATTCTTCCACAGAATTTGGGTATAGATATGTTCAGTCGCTGGAGGAAAATTGATGCGATAGTGAGAGAAATAGAAAATTCGCACTTATACGGAAAAGCATATGAAAATGAAGTTTTTCGGATAAGAGCAATAAAGCAGGAGGAGCTTCAAGAAGAGATAAAGAGGAAAGGGAAGAACTCTAAGTGGGGACTTTACTTACGAGCGCCGCAGGTTTATTTTGATATTGTGGATAAGATGAGAGGTAAACTTATACCTTTAAAGAAAATAGCACCTATAAGAAGAGGCTATACCACGGGTATAAATGAGTTCTTCTATTTACAGATAGAAGGTAAAGGATCCCAAGAACATACTGTAAGAGCTAAAAATGATAGAGGATGGGTAGGGGAAATTGAAAAAGGTGTATTGAAACTTGCTATTAAAAGTCCAAAGGAGGTAGAGGGTATAGTTGTTGAACCTTCTAATCTAAAATATTATATCTTTCTACCACCTATTCCTGAAAACGTGAAAGATCCTGAAAGGTTTTTAGAAGCCACCTATCCCCTAGCCTACAGATACGTTAAATGGGGAGAAAAGCAGCGAACTAAGAACGAGACATTATGGCCACAAGTTAGTACAGTTAGGAACAGAAAAGCATGGTGGCTTTTGCCTTATAAGGAACCTGCACCGATTCTTTTACCCATGTTGAACGATAAAAGATTCGTAATTTTTATTAACGGAGCCAAGGCTATAGCTGACCATACATTGTTTGAGTTTATGGTAGATAAAGATGTTGATATAATTGCAGCCTTAATGAATTCCACCTTATTCGCGCTAATAAGAGAAGTAGGAAGCAGGGCCACATTGGGAGATGGAGCTACACGAACAGACGGCATAGACTGGAAAAATAATATATATTTACCCGATCTTTCCACGATCTCTCAACGTTATATAACAAAAATCCTAAAGTCGTTTAAAAATCTTCAGAGACGTCCTATCTACCCTATTCATAAAGAACTAAAACAGAAAGACAGAAGGGCCTTTGATAAGGTCGTCCTTGAAGCTGTTGGACTTGATCCCGATGTGTATCTTCCCAAGATATATGAAGGCCTTTTGGAAATGGTAGATGACCGTTTAAGGTTGCCCAAGATGAGAAAGAAATTAAAAAAATCTGTTCAAAAGATGAGCCGTGATCAGTTGAAGACTAAGATAAAGGAAGAAGTGATTCCTAAGGGGCTTAAACCTATATATACGTTCTTGCCTAAAAATATTAAGACCGATAGTTATCCTATATCAGGAAGAGTTGTGCGATATAAGAGATTTTTCAATAAGTTCCATCTTATAGATGAAAATGGGAATGATGTAGGTGAAATTGAGGGAACAGAAAACAAGGCCAAATATATTATATACGCCTCAAGACCGGGTATTTATACTGTTGAGATTCCGGTGGATGAGGCTGTAGTAGGCAAAGTAATACAGGAATATGAGAGATATTTAAAAGAAGAGGGGCGAAAATTGTACAAAATTTGCATAGAGTACACAAAGGATCACAAAGAGGCGGAAAGTGTTGCTCGCGAAATCCTGAAAGAATTAGGGCTTCCTCCTCTCGCGATTGAGGTCGCTATGGATACCGATACTTAACAAAGTTGAGATCCTAATTCCTACGCCCTCACCCACAACTTGTATATCAGAGCCGTCGCAAAGGCATAGAAGACGTCCGCCCACCACATCCCTACCTCCGGCGGTACTATCCCCCTCTTTCCGAGGTCCTCACCGCTTATGAGCAGCACGTAGTATATGATGAAGACGAAGAAGGAGACCCCGAAGGCGGGTCCGAAGCCTCCCCGTCTCATCAGGAAGCCGATGTAGGCGGCCAGAAATACGAATATTATGCTGGCTATGGGCATAGAGAACTTCTTATGCACCTCCACCATCAGGGAGTTCATACGCCTCCGCAGGCCCCTGTCCTTCCGCTTTGTCTCCTCCCATCTCCTTCGCACCTCCCTCCACTCCTTGAGGAGCATCCCGACGCTCTTCTCCCTGTCTGACCTCCACTTCCTCTGCTTCCGGATAAGCTCGTCGTTCAGGGGTATCTGCAGCCGGTACTCCGTAAAGGACACCCTCCGGTAGTCCATAGCCCTGCGGTCGTACTCGTGCAGTTCTCCCCTGTGGAGGACGAAGTTCAGGCGTCGGGCGG
>WGAN01000012.1 GCA_015494805.1 Caldifarciminota bacterium | reverse complement strand
ATCCAGACCCTTCCCCTCACCTGTAGGGGGGAGTCCAGGAGCCACCTCCGGCCGTCTATTACGGCCACTATCTTCCCTCCCCAACCCTCAACCCACGTCCTGTAGGTCCCTCCGACCTCCCTCGCCACCCTGTAGGCCTCGCCGAGGTCCCGGTAGAGGCCCACCATCTCCCACCTCTCGGTGTGGAACCTCCCGAAGGGCTTTCCGAGGGGGGAGGGCCTGAAGACAGCGTACCCCTCCCACAGGTCGCCCCCTACCGCTCTAACCTCCACCTCCTCCGCCTTGATCCCACCCTCCACCACCATCTCCCCCCTCATCCTGACTACGTCCATTACGGGAAGGGCCACCCTTACCTCCATAATCCTCAATCCCTCCAGTACCATACCCTGTTCTTGCCGCCCAAGAGGGGGATCTCCCCTCCCCCTATCCCGAAGACGGTGGAGCCGGACCCGCTCATTACGGCCCGCCACCCTCCCCTTACGAGGAGGTCCTTGGCTTCCCTTATGGGGGCGAAGCGGGGAAGTATCACCCTCTCAAAGTCGTTCTCAAGGGGGGGGACCTCCCCCGCCCTCAAGGCCTCCACGAGGTCCTTCACCTTTCGCTCGGCTACGTCGGGGGGCGTGAAGGTGCCTTCGCTGTCAAAGAGGTCGTAGGCCCTGCGGGTTGAGACGGGAACACCCGGAAAGACGAGGATCCACTCCCCCGGTACCTTCAGGTCTATAGGCTCAAGGTCGTACCCCCTCCCCCTCCCTATCGCCGCCCTCTCCCGGAGCAGGAAGAAGGGGACGTCCGCCCCCACCTTCGCTCCCACCTCCATAAGCTCCTTTAGGGAGAGGCCGAGGTTGAAGATGCGGTTGGCAGCGTAGAGGACGGCGGCGGCGTCGCTGGAACCACCACCGAGGCCCGCCCCTACCGGTATCCTCTTCCTTATCACCACCTTTAGGCAGAGGCTCTCGCCCACGTACTCGCTAAGGTGTTTCAGGGCCTTGAATACGGTATTGTTGGACGTACTCCTTATCCCCTCACACCTTACGACGGACTCGTGCCAGAGGTCCACCTCTATCTCGTCGTAGATGGGTATGCGGTAGAAGAGGGTGGTAATGCGGTGGTATCCACCCTCGTCCGTCCCGGTTATCCACAGGCCCAGATTGACCTTGGCCGGTGCGAGGAGGCGGAGGGGCATACTACAGGGTCTCGGACGTGGGTACCAGGGCGGAAACCCTCAAGAGGAACAGGTGCGGACGGGGTTTGGTGGGCCAGAAGGTGGCGTCCACCTCCACGAAGGGGAAGAGGCCGAACCCTAACCGGATCCCACCCCAGAAGAGGTTGGAGGAGTACGCGTAGTCTAAGGGAAGGGAGACCTTCCAGAAGGCCGTTTCGCCCACCCTGCGGATGTACGTGAGGTCCAAGGACAGGTGCCTGTAGCCGTGGCGGTCTATCACCTTGTTGTACAGGGACTTCTCCGACCTATCGGATGAGGCCATAAAGTACCAGAGGAGGGAGCCGTAGAGGGCGTAGGAGGAGTCAAGCTTTACGATGCGGCGGTACCTTAGGTTCACTCCGGGATACTTGCTGGAGAGTATGCCCGTCGGGAGGACGAGGTTGAAGTCCAGGCGGTTCCGGTCGGCGAAGACGAAGCCGAGGCCCATCTCCATGTCCGACAGGGAGAACCGCTGGCCAAGGGGGAAGACGAAGGGGACGGAGAAGTTGAGGGACACGCCCTCCGCGGACATTATCCACTCCCCCCGGAACTTGAAGTAGGAGAAGTAGAGGGTGTCGGAGAGGCCACCGCCCAACTCCCCCTGCCACCGGTTGAAGACCAGAGGCTCAAGTAGGAGGTACCACATCACCTATGCGTAAAGTACCATACGGCCGCACCGCCCCCTACGACGGCCACCCCCAGACCTCCGAGGGTTAGCCATACCTGCCTCCAGGACCCCACCTTCATATCGTACCTAAGCTCTATGGGGCGGTAGGCCGGCCTCTGAACCCCTCTCATGCGGACGGTGTAGTGTCCGGAATGGGCGTTTGGGGGGATATGCCACTTCACCTTCAGGAGTTCCTTACCCGGTACGTCCCCAGCCCTACCTGGTATCTCCAAGGGGGGGACGGTGTCAGCTTTGGGTTTGAGGTTGGGGGGTATCCCAGCGTCCTTGAGGGTGTCGGCCAGCTGGGCCTTTACGTCCGTGAAGTTGAGTACGACGGCGGAGTCGCAGTGGTTCATCAGGATGAGGGTGTGGGTGTAGTCCCGGCCGGGCATCTCACCGAAGAACAGGAAGCCCGGCACCTTACTCTTGTGGAAGGACACACAGAGGGAGAAGGTGTCCTTCACCTTGACGTTGGAGAACGTCCTTAGGCGGTTGGAATCCTTCACCACAACCATCCCCCTCGCCTCAACCGTATAGACCCCGCCGTAGAAGGTCTGGGGGAAGGTCGTACGCCAGTATCCCAGATCGTCCCTCTTGAGCTTGGGGTGATAGGTCTTTCCCTTGGGGTCCCGGATGGTTAGCTCGTACTTCTCATCCTTTATGGGTTTGGAGCGGTTGGTTATTCCGAGGATTATCTCAACGGGGGTACCTATGAGGAACTGCCCCTTGAAACGGACACCCAGAATAGGGATATACACCACCTTTACCTTCTTCTTAACCCTTATCTCGGCGTTGGTGGGCGTGTGGCTAACCACCACGGTGAAAGTGTACTCCCCCTCGGCTAAGCGAGGGAGCATCCTGCCGAACACACCGTCATAAGGGTTGCCATCGTAGTGCTTGCCGTCGTCGTAAAGGTCGTAGGCCACCTGCCTACCGCGGGAGTCCTCCACGTACACCTTGGCCGAGAAGTGCCTCCAGTCCGGCTCCTTCGGGGATATGGGCGTCAGTTCCAGCCGGACGGGGACAGGTTCGGTTGAAGGGGTCTCGGAAGAGGGTTTAACCAGCCTGGGGATGGCCATAGAGAGGAGGATGGTAGCCCCCTTGCTTATCTCAAACTTCCAGGTACCCGGCTTGGGGTCCTTTATCTTGACTATGATGAATCCCCTCCCGCTCCTCCTCTCGCCCTTGACCTCCTTTCCGTCGGGGTCGTAGATCTTGAGGTTCTTTCTCTCCCTTGGGTCGAAGGCCACCACCATACTGAACTCCGCCACCCCCTCCTCCATAGGGAACTCTACGATGGAGTTGTGGCCCACGTCCAACCGGAAGTGGGAACTTCCGGCCTTTATTATCTCAAGGAAGGTCTTCGATAGGCGTTTGAGGTCGGAGACCGTCGCCTGCTCACCCCCGGTCAGGGAGGAGAGTACCTTCAGCTCCTCCACCGGCTCCGTAGTTGTGAAGGTGTAGACCTTCCAGCGGTTCTCTTTGAAGTCGGAGGCGATCCGGACCAGGGAGGCGAGGTAGTTCTCCAAGCTCTCTCCCGGAGGTATGTCTCCCTCCTTTATCTGACCGTCCGTTAGGACTATCACGTAGGCCTCCCTTCCGTAGGACTTCTGCTGGAGTAGGGATTTGGCCAACTTCAAGGCCGCCCTGATGTCGGAGTACTTCTCCGGTTTTACCTGCTTCAGTGAGTCCTCCAAGACCTTCCGGAGGCCGTAAGGGTCCATATCCTTTATTACGAATCTGGCCTTCTCACCGTAAAAGATGACGGAAACCTTGACGTTGGCGTTGAGGACGGAGGCTATATCCGCCACCATCTTGGCCCCCTGATGGGCGAGGCCGGAGGGGTCCAACCTCACCATGCTGCCGGAGACGTCTATGAGGAGGAGGACCTCCGTAGGTACCCCCTTTATCTCCGTAGTTAAGGGAACCCGTACCTTAGTTCCCAGGTCTATCTGAACCATCAGCGACCAAAGTGCCATCTTCCAACTCCTCCAGTTTGTCTATTAGGTACTCCACCTTATCGCGGTCTTCAAGTACCTCAAGGAGACGGTTGTAGATGTCCGTAGGTACGAAGAGGTCTACGAACGGCCTGCCGAATACGCCCAAGTTCAGGAAAACTCCGGACAGGGGTTTCATACTCTCCAGGATAAACATCGCCACCGTACCCAAACCCATACGGTGGAGCCTCAAGGCGAACCTATCAAGCTCCTCCTTCCACCTCTCCATAACCTACGCCTATTCTAAGGGCGCTTTTGGTCTCCTTTACCCCCAACCTTCATCCAACCTTCTCATTCCACACGAGGCCGTCATCGGGCAGGAGTATGAAGTTGTCTATAAGGCGCGCTTCCGGGAACCGCACGGCGAGGGCGAGGAGCACCTTTCCCTCAATCTCGCTTACGGGCTGGAGGTCGGGGATGCTGGCTATCTCCACGTAGTCTATCTTGCCGAGGGGGGCCTCCCTCTCAAGGAACCTCCTCATCTCCTCCTTCACCTTCCACGGGTCCCTCTCACCGGAGAAGATCATCTCCTTACCGAGCTTCAAGGCCCTGTAGAGGGCCGTAGCCTGTTTGCGGCTCTCCGGGGAAAGGAGCCTGTTCCGGGAGGACATAGCGAGGCCGTCCGGCTCCCTAACGGTCTCATGGGGGACTATCTCAAGGTCAAGGTTGAGGTCCTCAACCATCCTCTTCACTATGTAGTACTGCTGGGCGTCCTTCAGGCCGAAGACGGCGAAGTGGGGCTTTACGATGTTGAAGAGCTTCAGTACGACGGTGGTGACTCCCCTGAAGTGTCCGGGGCGGTGAGACCCCTCCATATAGCGGTCAAGGTTCTGGACCTCCACGAAGGTAGAGAAGCCGGGGGGATACATATCGTCGGCGGAGGGGGTGAAGAGGACCTGCACCCCCTCCATCTCAAGCTTGTACCTGTCCTCGTCAAGGGTGCGGGGGTACTTGGCGAAATCGTTGGCGTCGTCAAACTGTATGGGATTTACGAAGATGCTGACGACGGTTATATCGGACTCCCGTCGGGCCTTCCTTATGAGGCGGAGGTGTCCCTCGTGGAGGGCGCCCATAGTGGGAACGAAACCTATTACCTTCCCCTCCCTCCGCATCTGATTGGCGAAAAGCTGCATCTCCTTGGGACTGTGGAAGACCAACATACCAACCTACACGTCTATTACCACCGAGGCCCTCCAGATGCCCCTTTCCCTCTCAACGTGGAGCTTGTGGCGGGTCACGGCCTTCAGGTGCCTCTTTATCTTGTGCTTCTCCGGGTCAAAGTGTTCCCCGCCCATCGTGGCCTCCATCACGAACCTGTCCCCCTCAAAGTCTATATTCACCTCAAACTGGCGGTACACCATCTTGTTCACCTCAAACTCCGTGAGGAGGAAGGAGAGCCACTTGTGGAGTAGCTCCTCCAGGTCCTCGGCCTCAAAGGTGGCCTTCTTCTCCTGGTGGATCTTTATGCCGTAAAGGGTCCCAAGGAGTTCTCTGAAAAAGGCCCTGGCGCTCTCTACGAAGAGCTTGTTGAGGTCCATACTGCTGACCTCAAAACCTATCTCCGCCGTATGGGAAAGCGGTCTGTATGCCATACCCTCTACCTCCTTTTACTTCTTACCCTTTTGCCCCTCTCCACCTTTGCCCTCCTCCTTGAGCTTGAAGGCTACGCAGTCGCACTCTATGATGGGTTCAAGGGTGGTCTGGGCGGTTATCTGGAGCTTCTCCTTGCCGCACCCGGAGTTGGTGAAGGTGTGGGTTAGGACGGCCTCGGCCGAGAAGGGTTTGAAGGAGAGGAAGGTCGCCCTCTTCCCCTCAAAGGTCAGGGGGTCGTTCGTGAAGACCGGTACGTCCTTGAACCTTACCCTGTCTCCACCTACCACGCGTATGCCCAAGAGGTCAAAGATGGTGTTCTCGCTCCCTACGCTGCTCTTCATTATGCCGCCGTTGATGTAGTAGCGAAGGTCGGCGTTGGGGACGTTCTGCGGTCCGTATATGACGACGAAGACCGTATCTATGGAGGGATCCTTCAACGTCCAAGGATCCAAGACACCGCAGTCCGAGTACTTGACAGAGAGGACCTTACCCTTATCCTTAGTCTTCCCCGGTTCCTTTCCGTTGAGGAAGTTGTCGCTGAAGAGGAGGACGTCGTTCCCATCTATCCCGAAGGTTTGGGCGTACTTGGTGGAGTAGTCGGCGTACCTCTTACAGGTGAATTTGCTGTGGAGGATGTAGTTTATCTCAAACTTCAGCTCGGTGTTCTTGGACTTCGCGTTGACGAGTGTGCGCACCCTCCAAGCGTAAGGAGCCTTCACGGTAAAGTTGTCCCTACCGTTTACGACCGGATTGACTCCGGCTATGATTTTGTCGTCCCTCGGACAGGCGGGTTTGAACTCCAACTCCACCTTTATGGGATTCTGCTTGTTGAAGAAACTACAGGCCGGGGGCTGATAGAGTACGACGGGGTTCTCGCCCCTTACGATGTGCCAACCGTTACCCACGGCTACACCGCTCGTTATCTTGCCGGGGGTTCCGGGCTTCAGCCTGACGGCGACCCCCAGCCTCTTACCGACGACGTCCTTGAGGGACTTACCCTCGTAGTTGAAGGCGTTATTTACCCTTATGGCAACGTACTTGTCCTGGGATATGTCGGCCTCCGGCTTAACTGCTACGGAGAGGGAGGTCATAGTTTCCTTCAAGGCTATCTTGGTCAGGACGTTTCCAAGGGAGTCGGCGAGGCTGTTGGTGATGAGGATTATGGCCTGGAGGACGTCCCTGACGCTCGTAGAAGGCACCCTCGCCTCGTAGACGTTATATACGTACTCGCTCTCAAGGTTTATGAGCCATATCTTTCCGACTATGCCGTAGGAGTCTTCGCCCACCAGGATGTCTATCAGGTACGGGGTTTTAGCGGCCGCCGTGTCGTCCCTATGGAGGGCGGCGTTCTTGTCGTTGTTTATGAGCTTAGAGAAGGTGCCAAAGGGCGTCTCGGAGAAGGATACGCCCACCACCTTTATGGAGTTGGAGGAGTTCTTGAGAATGCGGCTCTTGGCCTTCTTCGCTATGACGGCGAGGTAGGTACGGAGGTTGCCGCGGAAGTTCTGGGTGTATTTACCGGCGGGGTTGACGGCTATACGGGCCTTCAGGTAGACCGAAGGCGTAGAGCAAACGCTGTAAGGGAGCTTCTTCACCTTACCACTGGTCGTCTTTCCGGGAAGTGGGCTTACCGCAAGGCCCAGAATAGGCAAGACGAGAAATCCTATTTTTTTCATAAGAGGGGATTATAACGCCGGAGGATGGGGAGCTGTTTTCGGCCTTATAAATACTCTACCGTGAAGGTACTTGCCGCCCTAACCGTCAGCCTCACCGTTGGTATGGGGGCGGCCATCTTAGGGTGGCTAACCCCCACGGCCTCCATCGCCGTCTCCCTCATGGGCTTTGGCATCGTAGTGCGTCTCGGATGGTTCTGGACCCTCCCCGCCGTCCTATTCCTCGGCGTTGGCTCCCTCCTATCAAGGGGGAGAGAGGGTAGAAGGAACGTACGTCAGGTCCTCGCCAACGGGGGTGTGGCTACCCTCTTCGCTCTTCTGGGGGACCCCGGAGCCTATCTGACGGCCCTCGCTACGGCCTTCTCGGATACGGTGGCCACGGAGGTGGGGACGAGGCTCTCCAAGAGGGCCTACCTCATAACTACCTTTGCGGAGGTTCCTCCCGGTACGTCCGGAGGTGTGAGTTTACCCGGAACCGTCGCCGGTATTCTGACGTCCCTTTTGATGGCCTCATTCTCCCTACTCTCCAGTGAGGGGAACCCCTGGGCCGTAGTCCTCGCCGCCTCCGTTGGATTCTTAAGCGACAGTATCATCGGGGCCGTGTTGGAATCCCGGGGTTTCTTCGGAAACGACACCACCAACCTCCTCGCGACCCTCATCGGGGCTGGTACGTACGTACTGCTATCGCACATCGTGTAGGGAACCGCATATCGGTTTGGGGGCGCTAAGATCCCGTAATGGGTATTGCGAGAATCCTTCACTATACAAGGTATTCTTGGGATGAGGTGATGCATCCTCCGATGGGCGTTGTCTTCCGTATCGCATATGCCTAAATCCACATTTCCGTATAAAGGTGGATCGTACCACTTGATGCCGTTAAAAATTCGTTAATGGGGATTGCGAGATTACGAAATCCTAAAGCGCAACTTGCGATTTCCTGAAATGTAAATTTCAGTTTTTTGAAACTTTGCTTATAGTTTTTGAAGGTGCAGACGGCCCAATGCAGTGCGGCGGGGGTCTATCCTCTTACATGCGTATGCGTAAATTCGTGATACATCAAATTCTTAACGGAGATTAAATTTATGAAGAAAAGTTTATAATTTCCGAGGATATATCCGAACGCCCGATCATTCCTATCATCCCCCTATTCGCTGAAAATGTAGTTCCGATGCCGTTCAGAATCCCTCGTAAGGGGTACAATGCGACATCAAACCGTCTATCGCCGTACGAGCCTTTCCCGTTCAAAATCTTGCAACGGTGTTTCAAGGCCTTTAAGTTTATCGGTTTTTTGAAAGTCTGACCTTCGGTTTTTAAACATACGTTTATGGTAATTCTATCTCCCCGGCACCTTTTTAGGAAGGGATGGAGGGGCGGAATCGTATTGGCACGGGGTGATCCCGCGATGGCCAAAGCCCTGCGACGGGACGCCAAGGACCGTCCCTTTGCCCCTCCATCCGCCGTTCGCGCCTCCGTTTAGAACCAATAGGGTGTTACCCACCTTAAGCCTTTCACGTTGTTTTGAATGTATATCTCAAGGTAGGTGCTGTAGGTTGTGCGTTCACTGTCCTCGTATCGGAAGGACGAGAAGTACAAGATACCGAAGTAATCGTTGCTGTCCATAGAACCGTAGCCGTCGGAAGTGAGGTCCGCCCAGAAGAAGAGGCTGTAGCTGTAGCCGGGTACGACGTCCAAAGACTCTACGGTCCTGTAGTTTCCGGTGGGAGGGGCGAGGTAGTCAAAACTACCCCTCGGAGAGAAGGCGAACTCCATATCGGCCGTCCCCAGGCCCGTCGCGGAACTTACGTCCCTCACCTCCATACCCCCGCAGCGATAGGAGGCCTCGTCGCATAGGAGGAAGTACCCCGTCTTGGGTCTGGAGATGTCTATGTCGGCATCCGAAACCTTCCTCGCCGAGGGTATACGGAAATCTATCCTCACCCACGGTGTAGAGGAGATACCGTCCGATTCCATCCACAGGGCGGCGTACCATGGTATCAGGTACCTCGTAGTGTGCCACGATTCGTTCGCCCCCCTAAGGGCGGTCACGCTAACGCTGTCGCATACGCCGTCTTCACCGCGGAGGGTGTGGGTGGTGTCCTTCCCCTCCCATCTTAGGAAGCCGTCGCAATATACCCTGTACTTATCGGCACCCTCCGAAGGGGTCCACGTGAGTTTCAGGTCCGCCCCCTCGTTTACGGCCTCAAGCCTAAGTTTTGAAGGGGCGGGTGGGGTTGGATCCTCGTAGCCCTTGGTATCCCTCCTGCAGGAGGAGAGAGAAACAAGAACGATCGTCAGAAGTGCCGCCTTCCTCATCATAGGGCAATATTATGCAGAGGTGTTGCGTAATTGAAGAGTTTTTTTGAACGGTTAGGCGTTCAAATGGGGTTTATCTGCGATTTTCCCAATTTCCCTACCTTGGATTTTGTGCTTTGTCTATCATCGGGCCAAAGATACGGATGAGACGCTCGTAGACCAGGAAGGTGGCGTAGACGTCCTGTAGGTTGTAGAGGGCTATGTCGTCGTATCTCCCCTCCTTGAAATACTCCTCAACCTTACTTCCGTCCATATCACCCTTGGGCGTGGGGATCCCAAGGCGGCGGCTTACGAAGTCAAGGGAGGCAAACCTGTTCAGGCCATGGAGGGAGAGGACGTCCATCACATCCAAGTGGTTGGCGTAGTCGTAACGACTCTTGAGGTGATATTTGCTTATGGGGACCTCAAGGACGAGAGAGCGGAGCATAAGGAAGGGGATGTCAAACCTCCGTCCGTTGTACGTCACGAGTCTTCCTTCCTTTCTCCCTTCCTGCTCCCCCTCTCCCCCTACTATCTCCCAGACCTCGGAGATCAGCCGCCTCTCCGCCTCCTCTACCCCCTCCTCTATGCCGAACTTCTTAAGCTTAACGGGGAACGTCCCGGCATATTTCCCCCTACCTAACTTCATAAGCTTAGACTTCGGCCACGACCCACCCGGAGGGTCATCCTCGTCGGATAGATAAAGCACCTTACCCTCAACGAACTTAACACCACCGTTGCCGTCCGTCCTCTCCACTATCCCTATCGCTACACTCACCACATGGCCGGTCAGCCCCCATAGGGCTATCTGCTTCTTTACTTTATCTTCGTACTCCGCCCACTCCTCTTCGGGGAGGGACTCCTTCCTCTTGGTCAGGTACTCCCATTCCTTATAGGTCAACTCTGCCCCGATGGTTTCTATGTCCAAGACGATGTCGCGGATGGGAGTTGCCATAACGAGATTCTAAAGATGTCGCTAAGATGACCTGATATGGATGCTGGCGGGGAAAGGGGAGGAACTCCCCTTTACCTAAACACCACGAAGACGTAGTAGGGTGGTTCCCCCTTTCTCCGGGAACTTCCCTCGTCGCTTAGTACCTTAACGATACCCTTCTTTTGGTAGTGCTGGATGATGGCCTTTTCAACACGACGGGCGTACGGCCAGTTCTTCGTCCTATATACCACACTTCCCACCTCAAACTCTCCCAAGTTCTTGCCGCTGTCGTACCCCCCTATATCCGAGAAGGATGCCAGCCCTACGTATATCTCCTTATATCCTCCCTCTTTGATGATACGTGTTATGGTGCGTTTTATCTGGGGGATGGCTCCATTGGGTTGGCCCGGTTGGGGTGCCTTGAGGAGGGGAGACTTCACCGTAGGGTCCTCCAGACCGAGCAATAGCATCATAGCCTCTACGATAGCGTTTCCCATACCCTTGTACCGATATTGTAAGGCCGTCTCCTATCCCCTACGCCCCTACCTTTACGATTATCGGGTACCTTATGGCGACCCCGGAGACGAAGGCCTCGCCCTGGTGGAGGGACGGGAGGTAAGTTTATTCAAATCAAAAACGCCCACTATTACAACCTTTAGAAGTTCTAACACAGAACCCCATATATTTTAAGTCCCGGATAATATCCGATACCACATCCTCGTACAACCACAGAAGTGGCCCTACGCTGGCGTCCTGGGAGGACATTATCCCCAATATGCTGTTGGGTGGAAAGGTAAGGTCCTCCTCAATACTCCCGAAGAAGGCGAACGTGTATTTTTGAACATCAACGATCTTTACAGAAATTACTATATAATTTTTGTCATCTTTCGCAACTATAACACAGAAACCGTTTCCAAAGTCCTCTAATGAAAAATTTTTATCAACTTTTCTTAGAAAATCCGTTTTTGTCAAAAAATGTGGGAAATCCTCATTGGACCCAGCATACTTTCCTATCTCAACCTTAAGGACCTCCTTCCGGTCCTCCCTTGTATATCTATCCTCAACGTACAGGATGTAATCCCTATCCCTGCCTCCGCGGAATTCCTCCTTGAAGAGTCTCCTGATCCCCCTATCCTCATCAAAGGAACGTCGTTCCAACTCCATATCTAACCTTCCGTCCCGTATCTTCGCTTTAAGTGTAGCCATAGCGACTATTATAACCCCTGCAATACAAAACATACCCCTCCTTTGAACGCCCAAGCGTTCAAACCCTCGTCCGGCGGGTACCTTCCCCCCTTACAGTGTCCCCCTATGATGGAGAGACCCAACGAACCCAGGGAAGATGAGAGGCTGATAGAGGCGGGTCTTGAGGAGGTCCGCCGAATACTGCGCATCTTAAAGGAGGTTCGGGACCTTAACGACCTCGTCGGCTCCATCCTTAAGGGGGAGGACAGAGCCGGCAGCGGTAAGCCCATCATAAACATGTACCCCGGAAAGCCTGCCGGATGCTTTCCCGTCAATCTCGTCTTCCTACCGGCCAAGAGGATGGATTCCTACTCCTACGTACTTGGGGCCTGTGAGCATATCTTGGAGTGGCTGGACGGGTGCGACAACTTCTCCCACAGGCACCTTGTGGTCGTCTCGGACCACTACCCCGTGATCTTCGCCCCTCCCTTCGGACCCTACTACTGGGTAAATTGGGAGTGGTGGGACGAGTGGTGGTGGCGTTGGCCATACCGGTGGTGCGTCAGGGAACTCCGGCACAGAGGTCCCTACGCCGTTGAGAGGTGGTTCAAGCGACTAAGGAGCGGCAGCCTCTCCGTCCATCGCATCCTGTTCGCCTTGGGAGATACGGCCCTACTCTACGGGGACGGCGGTCTTGTACCCTAAGGTACGGGGATATAATACCGGAAAAGGAGGACAGATATGGCCAGAGATAATGCGTTTTATATACGAGTTGCCCCCTCTGTAGAGGTAGATATTGAGACCGTTCCCTTTGATACCCGCTACCTTGAAGATCTCAAGAACCTTAAACCCCCTCTATCCTCAAGGGACTACGCCAAGATTGACGCCTTTATGGCCTGGCTCTTCGTTGCAGGCTCCTCCGAAGAGGTAAAGGAACACCTGTCGGACGTCCTAACAATTCTTGACAGCCCCATCCTCAAGGATTACATAATGGCCAACGTATCCCGCCCCATTCAAGGGATTCGGCACGTCCTCAAATACACTGCTGGCCCGCTTCAGAAAAAGTTCCTGTGCGTCCTCTTTGAAAGGGCTGGCATCGTCCCCGATTGCTGCAAGGGGATCTTAAAGCACTCCAGCCTACCTGCTCTCCTGTCCGGCAACTTCCCGAAGTTTGAGTCTATCTGTAAGGCCCTACGCAGCAGGCGGTGGGAGAAAGTTAAGGAAACCGGTTCC
>WGAN01000011.1 GCA_015494805.1 Caldifarciminota bacterium | reverse complement strand
TTGAGGACCTCCTGGCCACCCTGATGGGCGGAAGGGTGGCGGAGAGGATCATATTCGGGGACTACTCAACGGGGGCCGCCAACGACTTGGAGAGGGCGACGGAGATAGCCCGGAAGATGGTCACGGAGTGGGGGATGTCGGAGAGGGTGGGACCCGCCACCTTCGGTAAGGTGGAGAGGCACGTCTTCCTGGGCAGGGACCTCGGCCTCAAGACCCCCGTCTCCGAGGAGACCCTGAGGATCATAGACTCGGAGATAAAGAGGATAGTTGAGACGGCGGAGAGGAGGGCGGAGGAGATACTACGCAACAACGAGGACAGGCTTCACGCCGTCGCCAAGGCCCTCCTTGAGAAGGAGACCATCTCCGGAAAGGAGTTGGACGAGATAATCGGCCTAAGCCCGGAAGAGGGCGTAGGAGGCCAGAAGGAAGAAGGGGAAGGATAGGAGGGGGTCTCCGAGGCGGTAGAAGGTGTAGAGGCCAAGGAGGACGAGGGTAAAGGCTACGACCTTGAGGCTCAAGCTGACGAAGGGGTGGCTGACCAAGCGTCTGACCCAGGAGACGGTGAGGACGGCGAAGAGGAGGAGGAGCATAAACTCCAAAGCGACCACTGAAACCTCCCGCGGGACACCCTTCCCCCCGATGAAGAGTAGAATGAGGCCGAGGAGGGTGGGCAGGAGGGATAGGATTAGCCTCTTCAATTCACGATGTGGATGGCCTTCTTCAGGACGTTGGCTGCGGCCTCCATAAAGGCCTCGGATATGGTCGGGTGGGGATGGATAACCCTTTCTATGTCCTCAACCGTCGCCCCCTCCTCAAGGGCCAGGGTGGCCTCGGATACGAGGGAGGAGGCCTCCGGGGCCAGGATATGCACCCCGAGGAGCCTACCGCTCCCCTTCTCGGCCACGACCTTCACCGCCCCCTCAACCCCACCTAAAGCCTGCGCCCTCCCGGATGCGGAGAGGGGGAACCTCCCTACGGCTACGTCGTACCCCATTTCCTTCGCCCTTTCCTCCGTAAGGCCCACCGTGGCGTACTCCGGATAGGTATATACCACGGCCGGCACGTACCTCCAGGTCCTCTTGACGTCTAAACCGGCAGCCACCTCCGCCGCCAGCACCCCCTCCCTCTGCGCCCTGTGGGCCAGCATCGGACCCGGAGTTATGTCGCCTATGGCGAGGACGTCGGGCAGGTTGGTCCTTAGGCGGTCATCCACCGGTACGAAACCCTTCCCGTCCAACCTTATGCCCGTATCCCGCAGGAACTCCGTATTCGGCACCCTCCCTACGGCTACGAGGACCTTATCGTACCTCTCCACCACCTCCCCATCCTTTGAGGATAGGACGACCGTACCGTCCCCCTCAACCGCCTTAACCGTCGTCTCCAACCTTACCTCTATCCCCTCCCGCTTCAGGACCCGGACGTAGAGGTTGGCCATCTCCCTGTCCGTTCCGGGGAGGACCTGATCCATTATATCCACCACGACCACCCTCTCACTTCCGAGGTGGCGGTATATATAGGCGAACTCCAACCCGACCGCCCCGGCCCCCACCACCAAGAGGCTCCGAGGTACCTCACGCAGGGCCACGGCGTCGTTGCTGTCCCATATCCTTTCGCCGTCCCTCTCCAACCCCTTGAGATAACGGGGACGGGAACCGGTAGCCAGTACGATCTTCCGTCCCTCAACCGTCACCTTACCCCTCTCCGTAGTCACCTCTACCCCGTTGGGAGGTACGAGCTTCCCCTCCCCCCTAAGCAACTCTACGCCGTTCTTTTTGAATAGGAACTCAACCCCTTTCACCAGCCTACTCACCACCCTCTCCTTCCATGCGTTCAACTTCGCGAGGTCTATATCCACCTCCGCCCTTATCCCGATCTTCCCGGAGGAGCGGGCCGTCGCTACGGTGTGGGCGGCATGGAGGAGGGCCTTGGTGGGTATGCACCCTACGTTCAGGCACACGCCCCCCACCTTCCACCTCTCCACTACCAGTGTCTTTAGACCGAGCTGGCCGGCCCTTATGGCCGCCACGTACCCCCCCGGCCCGGCGCCCAAGATGACGAGGTCGTACCGCATCGTAGGATTCTACCCCGGAAAATCGTCCTTAGAATACGGTGTGATACTGCCGCTCGTAGGGGTGCTTACGGTGAAGGGGTACGTTGTGGATAGCCTTGAGGGGGGGATACCCTACGCCATAGTGCGGGTTCCGAAGCTGAAGAGTGGGACCTACGCCGACGAGAGGGGCTTCTTCAAACTGGACCTTCCGAATGGGAGGTGGGACCTTGTGGTCTCCGCCGTCGGCAGGAAGCCGGAGACCCTGTCCGTCTATGGGAGGGATACGCTCGTCTCCGTTAAGGTGGTCCTTCGCACCTCACCGATAAGGGCGAGGGAGATCGTAATAACCGCCAAGAGGGAGGAGTTCCGCAAGGGTACGGTGGAGCCTTTCAAGTTTG
>WGAN01000010.1 GCA_015494805.1 Caldifarciminota bacterium | reverse complement strand
GGGAGGGACAGAAGGAAACGCACAGGGAGGGTGAGCCTGGTTCTCCTCTCCTCCTTAACCCCCTCAACGCTGAATTGGAAGCCGAGATCCCTTACGGCGGATAGGATGGCGTGGGCGTCCGTCTGTACGGGCGAGAACTGGACTATTATGCTCTCGCCTACGGGGTAGGCCGCCACGACTCCGGGGAGGTCCTTCAGTTTGCCAGCGACTGCGTGGGCGTCGCTCTCGGAGGCCCCTATGAGGGTTATGCGCACCTCGTCGTACACGAGGACGTACCCCATCTCCCTGACCCTCCGGGCCGCCTCCGACAGGTTCAGGTCCCCTCCCAGGTCTATCACCGCCCTGCCACCGGCGAAGTCCACCTCCACCCCCTTTACGCTCCCCATTCTCAAAAGCACCGTCTCTACGGTCTTGGCACAGGAGGCGCAGGTCATCCCCCTGACAGGAAGGACGATTCTCTTAACGGCTTTCGTACTCTCCACAGGTTTTTATTGTAAAGGTGAATTACTAAGGTGAATAGTACTCATTGCCGGTGATCAAACGGGATACCCCTGTGTATCCCCAGGCTCCGGGCGTACTCCACCACCTCGTAGTACTCCTTTAGGGTTATCCGCCTCGCTATCTCCGGGTACTCCCACGCCCTGTAGGTTGGGTAGTACTGCGCCATAACGTTTACCCAAGCGTCCTTAGATAACTCCTTGGCAATGAACTCCATCACCCTTTTACTGCCAGCGACGTCGTTGGGGAGGACGAGGTGTCTTATCAGTACCCCCCTCTTCGCTAAGCCGTTCTCGTCCAGTACGAGGTCCCCCACCTGCCTGTACATCTCCTTTACGGCCTTCCTGGCCACCTCCCAGTACCCTTTGACACCGGAGTACTTGAGGGCGGTCCTTGAGTCGGAGTACTTGAGGTCGGGCATGTATATATCCACTACCCCGTCCAAAAGTCTTAGACTTTGGAGGGAGTCGTAGGAACTCGTGTTATACACGATGGGTAGGCGAAAACCCCTCTCAACGGCTATAAGCAGGGCCTCCAAGATCTGCCACACCACGTGGCTGGGGGTTACGAGGTTGAGGTTATGGCAGCCCATCGCCTGGACTTCAAGGAAAACTTGGGCCAACCCCTCCGGGCCGACTTCCCTCCCAAACCGAAGTTGGCTTATCTCGTAGTTCTGACAGTAGACGCACCTCATATTGCACCCCGCAAAGAACACCGTCCCTGACCCCCTCCACCCCCGAAGGACATCCTCCTCCCCGAAGTGGGGTCCGTAGGAAGACAGGAGGGCAAACCTACCTACGCCGCACTCCCCGACCTCTCCCTCCAGACGGTTGGCCAGACAGGCACGGGGACACAGGACGCACCTCCGGGACATCTCCCTCGCCCTCTCCACCCTCTCCCTCAACTCCCCGGTCTCGTAGAGTTTTAAGTAGGAGGGGTAAGGGGGCATACGGAACGAATTGTAAAGGGGCTACGAGTTCCTGCCGCTCTGAAGCTCCCCGATACTAACGTTGATATCAAACTCGTTCAGGTACCTGTTTATCGCGTAATCGTGCGTGGTCATTATCAGGATCTTCCCCTCCGTTTCCTTCAAAATTACACTTATCAGCTTATCCTTATCCTCAACATCAACGTTCTCCAGAGGCTCATCAAGGATGTAGCAGTCGGCGTCCCGTGATAGGGCGAGGGCAACGGCGAACTTCTTGAGCTGACCGGCGGACAGGTTGGAGGGGGTCTTGTCGGGCGGGAGGTTGAAGACCTTTAGAAGCTTCCTGAACTTACCCTCATCAACGGCAAACACCTTCGGATAGTCCATCAGGGGAATATCTACAAAGGTCTGGGGGGCCAACGACACCCTGCGGCAGGTTATTACGCGGCCGCTGTCCGGAGGAAGGAGGCCAGCGATGATGTTGAGGACGGTACTCTTCCCGCTCCCGTTCGGACCCGTTATAAGCACCCTTTCCCCCGGTGCTATCCTTAGCGTCAGGCCAGAGAGGACGGGGCGGTGGTCGTAAGAGAAGGATACGTCCTCAAGGATGACCCCTTCGCCCCTCTCAACCTCGCTTATCCTCTTCTCCTTCAGGAACCTCTCTATCCTGTCCAACCTTGACCTTATGGAGACAATCTCCGGAATGGAGTTGAATATGGAGTTCAGCGAACCGTAAAAGGCGTAGAAAGCCGACATAAACCCCACGAAGTCCCCCACCGTAATCTTGTCCATAAACAGGAGGTATGCGTTTATCACCGTAAAGGATACCTGGGCCAGCATGCTGGCTATCTGAAGGGCGAATATGTAAATCTCCCGTTTTTTCGTTAAATTGTACGTAGTGTTAAGAAAATTATCCAAAAATTGCACAATAATATTCCATATCCTCTTTTGAGCGTTAAATATCCTGACGAGTGGGTACGAGCTAAGGGTGTTCGTCAGTCTGTCCTTCAAGAGGGCCTCGTGTTCCATCTGCTCCTTTGTAAGTTTGTCTATGTCCGCGTTGAACCTTGAGGTCAGGAAGATGGATATGACCGAAATGGGAAGTACGAATATCAGGGCTATGGGAGACAGGATAAACATCGCAATGGTCCTCCCTATGACGTCCATTATCCTGCTGAAGAGCATTACGAAGGTGTCCAGAGCGCCCGTCACCGTAGCCGTAGGCTCGTCGTAAATCCTGCTCAAATAGTATCCGACGTCGCGGGAAATTATCTCTTTGTAGGGGATGTAATAAAACCTATCAAGGTATTCCCTGAAAATCTCCTTCTGAATGTCGTTATCCAGCCTGACGTCAAAGAGGGTGTAGAGGTAGGAAATCACGTTGGACAGGGGGTATATTACCACCATTATTGCCAGAATGACGATCAGGGCGTGGAAATCTTTGGGGATTATGGCCTTATCAAACAAAAATTTCGTAATAAACGGCTCAATAACCCCTATAGCCGGAAATATAATAACCATAATGAGGGCCTTCAGCAGCACCCTCCCCCTGAACTTCCACAGCAGCCGCTTAAAAACTCCCATAATTGTGCGGGGTGGATTATATGGGGGATGGGGTACTTGACAAAATGAAAAAATCGGCCATTATTGTATGTCCCCAGGGTGGGGGTTGAGGGTGACGCCGACCCGGAACGGGCGATACCTCTCTGGGGCTTAACCCCTTCACCCGGAGAGGGTTGAGGCTGAAGGGGAAAAAGGAGGAGAGCATGAAGAAGGTTTTGAGGCTCCAGAGGGTTAAAGACTCAAGAACACCTAAAATAGTAGTCTGTCCACCTTGGAGACCTTCTAGTTTTCTGTTTAGTATAACCCACGTAGCCGACACTCCCTAACGTACAAAATCCCCACCCTGGGGAAAGATATAAGGAGGAATAATGATTTATGGGTACTATTATAGGGAAAAATATAACATTAACAGAGTAGATGGGGATATATTATACAAAATACCTAAACTCGCAGAGTGTGAGCTTCTAAAGGAGATATCGCCTCCGGAGGACTGGCAAATTGACCGGGATCGTACGTGGTGCTATCTAAACGTTCCGGAGGATAACCTACCCATACAGGGGTGGAAGATCCACGTCTCTGCAACTCCAAAGAATTTCATAGACATCCTGAAAATTGTATCGTCAATTCTGTTTAAAGAGGGAATATCGTTTAAGTTTTTAGCAAATAAAAGGATATTTTTCTCTATGATATCAAAGAACGCCTCCCGTGGTTCGTCAGGGAAGTTCATAACCGTTTACCCTCCAAACGATGAAGTTTTTAAGTATATCATAGAAAAACTGTACAGAGAATTAAAGGAATTTGAGGGACCGTATATTCTTTCCGATAAAAGGTATAAAGATTGCAAAGTGCTGTACTACCGCTATGGCGGAATTCTGCCCAGGTATAAGATGGAACCCACCGGGGAAAGGACCTCGTTCCTCGTGGCTCCAGACGGTTCCCTCGTTCCCGATGAACGCACTCCCTACTTCAACCCTCCCGACTGGGTTGAGGATCCCTTTCCGGACGAGGAGGACGAGGATGAGGAAGGGGATATAATACTGAAGGATAGATACAGGGTCCTTGAGGCGTTCAAGCACTCCAATATGGGAGGGTTGTACCTTGCGGAGGATCTCAAAACGGGTAGAACTGTCGTCCTGAAGGAGGCACGACCCTTTACGTTTTACGTGGACGATACCCATCACGCTTTCCACGTCCTTGAGAGGGAATACGAGATCTTGAAGTTTCTCCGTGAGAACGGGGTAACGAACGGACCGGAAGTTTATGAGACCTTCAGAGAGTGGGAGCATAAGTTCATAGTGATGGAGCGCGTAGAGGGGGACTCTATGGACGACGTAGCCGGAAGGATGACGATAGGGTTAATCAAGAACGTAGGGAGTGTAAATATGAAAGAAATATATACATCCGCATTTTCGGAGATATTCAAAAAATTTGCGCTAACCTTGAAAGATATCCACAGATTAGGTATTGCTCACGGTGATATATCGGTCAATAACGTTTTCATAACTTTCAACGATGAGAAACGCACGAATGCCGATAAGGTTAGACTAATTGATTTTGAGAGTGCTTCGGTCCTGAACGAAGAGCTGACCGAGAAGTTCAAGGAGAAGGACCTTCCGCTCCATATGGGTATGTTCACGCCCGGATTCGCGAGGAATGAGAACAGGTTGGAGAGGTATCCGGAGGACGACCTCTATTCCCTCGGCGCCCTTATGTTGCACTTCGTAGGCGGGGCCTTCCTGACTATAAGGAACATAAATCCGGACTATTACAAGGTCATATACAAGATCGTCCAGAATTACGGATTACCCATAGAAATGGCGAAGCTGATTGACGATATACTCAACCTGCGGGTTTCCTACGATGAGATCGTAGAAAGGCTTGACGAAATCAGCGGTAAAAGCGTAGGGGACTTAAAGCTGCAGGACGTACTGCCCAGAGAGAGGGCTTCAGACCACATAAGGGAGTTCAAAAAGACTTTGGATAACCTTAAGTTCGTAATAGAAGAGGTTCCGTATCCCCTTTCGGCTTTCGCCTACAACACCAACACCTTGAGTTTGGGGTTCGGTATGTCGGGGATCCTGCGGGTGCTTCACCGCGTCTATGGAGAGATAGACGATGATGTGATGGAATGGTTTATCAACCGCCTCAAAGACGTAAATTCGGACAACTATCCACCGGGTTTGATGATCGGTATGGCCGGAATATCCTGGGCCTTGTGGGATCTCGGAATGCAGGAGGAGAGCATAAGACTCCTCAAGATGTCCAACGAGCATACGATACTGTTTGACAATCCGAGCCTCTTTTACGGGAGTTCGGGGGTGGGACTTGCCAACCTGAATATGTTCTTCAAGACCGGAGACAACTATTTCCTTGATCAGGCCGTAAGGATAGCCAATCACCTGTTGAACAGCCGGGAGGTGTCGGATAAGGGGACCTCCTGGACACCGGGCGTAGGGTACGGTAACGGACAGGCCGGCATAGGTCTCTACCTCCTGTACATGTACCTGCTTACCGGAGATAGGAGGTATCTGGATGCGGGTACGGAGGGCCTGAAGTACGACCTGTCCTTTGAGTACGCCCCTCTGGGGTTCCCTCCCCGCGAAGATATTAAGATCTACACCACGTACTTTGAGTTCGGGGCAGCTGGAATAGGTAAGGTACTCCACCGCTACCTTCAGGCCCTCGGTGAAGAGTTTGAGTACTACTCCGATTTTAAAGACAGGTTGAACAAGATACTTGAGTACATAAAGGTACCGTGGGTGACCTCTTACGTCCTCTTCTTCGGTGCCTCTGGCATCGCCGACTTCCTTATGGACGTAGGGGACCCGTACGCCGGAGGTTTCCTGTCCATAATAGACGATATGGTCTTAGACACCAAGTACGGTAAGGTCGTACCGTCGGAGAGCCACAGCAGGATCATAACGAGCTTCGGAGACGGCCTGTCCGGGGTTATCGCCACCCTTCACCGTTATACGACGGGAAACGATTTGGGTATTGACATTTGGAAGGATGTTCAAAGACTTGTCAAAAGTGGGCGGTGATCATACGGCCCTGTGGAGCCTCCCCTCCCTCAACTGGTATATCTCCACCCCCTCCCTCTCCTTTATGATGGAGGGGATGCGGTTGGACGTCCATAGGACGGCCGTCCCGGAGGAGTCGTTTATCTCCATAAACAGATGCTCAATCTCGTAGGAGGAGCGATCGTCCAGCCCCAAGGTGGGGTCGTCCGCGAGTAGGATCAGAGGCTCCTTCGCTATCGCCCTCGCTATCGCCAACTTCTGCCTCTGTCCGGCGGAAAGCTCCGGGGGGTAAGCGTCCTTTCTGTCGGCCAGGCCTACCCTCTCCAAGGCCCTAAGTGTGCGCTCCTTCGCCACGTTCCGGTTGTATCCGAGATGCTCCAGGACGTAGTAGATGTTGTCGTAGCAGGTCATATCCTCAAGGTGGACGGGTACCTGCTTTATGACCCCTATCTTCCGTCTGACGTTCTGGAGGACGGCGGCGTTCCTCTTCGCCTCGCTGTGCCGTACCCCCAAAACCTCCACCTCCCCCTCGTCGGGGAACTCCTGAAAGTGGGCGAGGTTTATGAGGGTACTCTTCCCCACTCCAACCTCACCGTAGATAATCGCAAATCCTCCCTTCTGAAGGGAGAGGTCCAGCGACCTTAAAACTTCCCTCTCCCGAAACCTCTTTACGACCCCCTTGAAACTAAGGACACTCTCCACCCTACGCTATCCCCAACCTCCGTGCCTCCGCGAGGAAACTGACGACGTCCCTGTAGGCCTCGGCAAACTCCACCTCGTACTCCTCGGTCAGGGTGCGGGCTATGTCCTCGGCTCCGAGGCCCTTCCCCTTAAGCTCTAAGATGCGACTGGCCGTCTCGTTCAGGACGTAGGGGGACCTTCCGGCCGCCGTCAGCTTACCCGTTAGGCCGACGGCTATGGCGACCCCTGCGGCTGCCTTCAGGAAATCACGACGCTTCATAGCCCTCTATTTTAAGGGTGCGACCGCCCTCTTTACAACCCCTTTGCACACGATGAAGAAGACCCCCTTCCGGAGGTGGAGGGGATAGACGCCCTTCCCGTCCGTCCTGCCCTCGGCGAGGAGGCGGCCGTCGGCGGAATACACCTTTACGGGGGTACCCGGAGGGGCTTCCACCTTACCGTCCCCGATGGAGCAGTGGGCATCGGTACCGGCGCCCTCACCTACGGCCATACCCGGCAGGATGGAGACGTCGTCTATGGATACGTCGGTGTCCCCGTAGTCGCTCCGGGCCACGAGCTTTAGGTAGAGGGTGTCGGCCGGTGGTAGGTTGAAGGAGTACTCCCGCCAGAGGGGGATGTCTCCGAATACGCCCCCTAAGAGGTACCATATCCCCTCGCCGGCCCTCTTGTAGTATATGTCAATGCGGTCGTAGTTCCCCCTGCCCGCCCACGTGGGGCCGTTCCAGACCTTCAGGGAGAGGTGGGCGGGGCCGGAGGACACTATCGGGGGTAGGTGAAGGGCGGAGGAGTCCCCGGAGGGGAGGACGAAAGATAGGAACTCGGCGAACCCGCTCCCGGAGGAGCCGAAGGTGGGGGAGACGCGGGCGTCCCCAAGGTAATGGCCCGGCACCCACCCCCTGCCAGCGATTCCCCAGCCGATTGGGGGCCACCTCCCTTCAAAGTCCTGTACGTAGGGCGGTGAGACGGGCCTGCCAACCGGGACGTAGGAGAGGACGGAGTCGTTTTCGGAGGACATATCGGGGTTTATGTGCGCTAAGAGGGTGTAATGGCCGCTGTCGGGAGGGAGCCATCGGAAGTGGAGGGTGTCTGTAGAGCCGTAGGCTACGTTAAGGAGCCTCTCAAAGTGGGCGATGGGGGTACCGTCCCGGCGAATATCAACCTCAAGTGTCTCCACCCTCATGACGAGGGAACGGTTGTCGTATATGATGACGGAGGTCGTGCATACCCTCTCCGCCCAACACGGGCGGATCAGGGGTAGGATGCCGACGTCCCTCCACCCCTCCGGTCTCTGGAGGGTCAGGTGGGTGTTTGCCGGCCCGAAGGTGTCCGGGGAGAGGTCTGCCGTCTGGGGCCACCACGCCCAGAACTTCCCGCTCCTCCCCTCCCTGTAGGCCACGAATAGGGAGAAGTCTTCGCCAACCCTCCTGTCCAGCTTACCGGGGTCGGAGGAGGGGGAGATGGGTATTGAGACTTCAAAGGTGCCACCGAGGCGGGCGAAGTTGAGGGTGAGGTCCTTCCGTGGGAAGACGTACCCCTCGCTGCTGTCCCTGGTCGCCCACAGGGAGTAGGGCCTACCCCACAGGACGTTGAGGCCCTCCCCCTTTTCCCAACGGTTGTCTCCGTCGTCCTCTATAAACAGATATAGGACATCCGTACTGTCGTAGGTGGTGTCTCCCGTCTGGATTAGGAGGTTGAGGTGGGAACCGTCGTGTTGGAGCCGCACCATCACCACCCCCGTATCCGTAGGGGGGGAGGCCTTGCCAAAGTAGTTGGAGGCGTCTATCCTGTAGGAGGAGTCCCACTCCCCCGGTGAGGCCCGGCCGTCCAGATCCACCGATGGGGCGAAGGGGACCTCAAAGATGATGTCGGGGTAGGGCCACACCTTGAAGACCTTGCGGGCGGTGTCGTTGCCGGCGTACTCGTCCCCCCCCGCCTCCACGATGGCCACCGCCTCGTACGTTCCGAGGCTCTCCGGTATAAACCACGGGAAGGCGATGTCGTAGTACGCCCCCGTATCGGCGGTGAGGTCGGCCGTCCCCCTATAGACCGTATCCCCTCGGTAGAGGACGTAGAAGTGGGCGTAGGTGTAGACGGCCGTCGTCCCCCTGTTGGTTATCCTGACCGTCGGTGAGATGTACTCCCCCCTGTAATGGAGGGCTTCGGGTACGAGTATGGCCGTAGCCTCAACGTCCGTACCCAAGAGCCTTCGCCCCTCTACGGAAACCTCGTCTATGGCAAACCAGTAGGCCCCCTCTTGGGAGTAGTACGCTAGGGCCACCTGAACGCTGTCGTACCCCGTAAGGAGGGGTAAGGTATCCCACCCTCTCCCGGTTGCCTCGTACCTCCTTAGGCTCACCCACGGCCCCCAGGTGGAACCGTCGTAGTACCTGACCATAACGACGGCGGAGTCGGAGGAGGTAGGCCCTTCTCGGTTGAAGGCGTAGGAGTAGGTTAGCCGTAGGCTATCGTACCCGGAGACGGAGACGGCCGGAGATAGGAGGGTGTCGGCGTAGAGTCCGGGGGTGCGGGCGTCGCATACGGCGTAGTGGGAACCTGCCCCTTCAGGCTCGTAGGGGAGGGTACCGTAGGCGTAGGTCTGCCAGGTAGGGGCGTCCCCGCCGTTCCCTACGGACCAGCCCGCCAGGCTCCCCTCAAACCCTCCGGACAGCAAATGTACCCACGTGAAGAGGGGCATGCTCCCAGATTCTAAGGGCGTACCCTGCGAAGATGCTGTGGCCTTGGCCCACTTTAGAATTGTGCCTATGCAGGAGATAAAGGTACCCCACAACACCGACGCCGAGATGGCTATCCTATCCGCCTGCTTGTACAAGCCCGACCTCCTGGCCCGCGCTGTGGTGGAGCTTCACGAGGACGACTTCTACGATCCGAGGCACAGGACACTCTTCTCCGCCCTGAAGTCCCTCCACAGCGAGAAGCCCGCTGTAGACGGGGCTATACTCCTTGAGTACCTCAAGAGGCACAACCTGTTGGAGAAGGTGGGGGGTCTGAACTACCTCGCCGAGATATTTGACAGGATAAGGGGGTCGGTCTCCCTCTCCCTGTTTGACCAGTACCTCAAGATAGTCCGGGATAAGGCCATAAAGAGGGGCATAATAAACACCTTCTCCGAGACCATAAAGCTCGCCTACGAGGACGAGTTGGATGCCGAGACCATCCTTGATAAGGCGGAGAAGGAGATATTTGACATCAGGATGAGGACGATAAGGTCCGCCCAGTGGGTCCCCGTGGGGGAGGTGGCTATGAGGCTGCTGAACACCCTTGAGGAGAGGGTGAGCGGGAACCTGCCATCGGAGGCGGTGCTGACGGGCTTCAGTAAATTGGACGAGATAACGGGGGGATTCCGGCCGGGGGAGTGGGTGATAGTGGCCGCCCGTCCGTCCGTGGGTAAGACGGCCTTCGTCCTCAACATCCACCGTAATATGGCCCTGGACGGCATCCCCACGGCTATGTTCTCCCTTGAGATGACGGCGGAGGCCCTGGCCATGAGGCTCCTCGCCCTTGAGAGCGGCATCCCTATGTTCCTCCTGCGGGAGGGGAGGATAGAACCCAAGGACCTGTCCCGACTCGCCGACGCCGTTGAGCGTATGTTGGACATGCCCTTCTACATAGACGTCACCCACGGCATAGACATCTTTGAGATAAGGAGCAAAGCCCGTATGGTCGTCCAGGAGTACGGCGTTAGGATGATCTCCATAGACTACCTCCAGCTGATGGACCTCCGCGGTGGGAGGGGAAGGAACATGACGAGGGCGGAGGAGTTGGCCAAGATCTCCCGGAGCCTTAAGATCCTCGCGGGGGAGTTGGGGGTCTCTATCGTAGGCATATCGCAGGTTAGCCGTGAGGTGGAGAAGAGGGCGGACAAGAAGCCCACGATGGCCGACCTAAGGGAGTCGGGGGCCCTGGAGCAGGATGCGGATATAATCCTTCTCCTCTACCGCCCCGGTCAGTACGACAAGGACGCCGACGACACCCTCGTGGAGGTGGAGGTGGCCAAGAACAGGCAGGGGAGCCAGGGGACGGTGAAACTCCACTTCTACCGTGAGTTTATGAGGTTCGCCGACTGGCACGAGGAGGACGGCAGCATAGAGGAGGTGGAGGAAGACGTCCCGTGGTGAGTTTTTCCCCTTCAGAATATCGGTATGACCTGGAAGGAGCGCCTGAAGATGGCCCTCGGTGAGGAGGTGGTGAGGGACGACCCCCATCACCTTGAGGGGTACGCTCGCGACTCCTCCGACGCCCCGGCCGTCGTACCGGAGGCCGTCATACACCCAAGGAACGCCGAAGAGGTCGTAAAGGCGGTTAATATCCTGCGGGAGTACCGGATACCCATAACGCCGAGGGGGTCGGGTACCTCCTTGAGCGGTGGGGCCGTCCCCCATCCGGGTGGGGTGGTCATAGCCTTTGACAGGATGGCGAGGATAAAGGAGATAAACGCCGATGACCTCTTAGCGGTGGTTGAGCCGGGGGTGATAACGGGGGACCTCCACAGGGCCGTGGAGGAGATGAACCTCTTCTATCCACCGGATCCGGCGAGCCTTGAGACCTGCACCGTAGGGGGGAACGTCGCCGAAAACGCCGGTGGGCCACGGGCCTTGAAGTACGGGACCACCAAACACTACGTCCTGGAGTTGGAGGTCGTAACGGCGACGGGTGAGAGGGTGAAGGTGGGTAAGAGGACGAAGAAGTGGGTGGTGGGGTACGACCTACCCTCCCTCTTCACAGGGAGCGAGGGGACCCTCGGCATAATAACCGAGGTAGCCTTGAGGCTCCTGCCCCGTCCCCCCAAGAGGTTCACCCTCCTCGCCGCCTTCCCAGACGAGGTATCGGCCGGACGCACCGTCTCGGAGATGGTCCGTAGGGGACTCTTGCCCGCCGCCCTTGAGTTCGTAGACCACAAGTGCATAGAGGCGGTCGGCGAAAAGATAGCCCCCTTCCTGCCGAAGGGAACGGGGAGCTTCCTCTTGGTGGAGTACGACGGCTTCGGCCCGGAGTTTGAGGCTCAGGTTGAAATAACCTACGAGATAGCCTCAAGGAACGGGAGCCTTGAGCTCCTGGCGGCGGAAGATGAAAGTACCCGGAGGAGGCTGTGGGAGGCCCGTCGGGGGGTACTACCGGCGTTGGAGGGGTTGGGGTACGCCATAAGGCACGAGGACGTCGTGGTTCCGAGGAGCAGGATACCCGACCTCATAGCCCACACAGAGGAGGTAGAGAGGAAGGTCGGGGTAAAGTTGGCCAGCTTCGGACACGCAGGGGACGGCAACATCCACGTCAACGTCCTCTACGAGCCGGGGCAGGAGGAGAAGATGGAGCGGGCGGTGAATATGGTAGTGGAGAAGGTCTGGGAGTTGGGGGGGACGAGCGCCGGGGAGCATGGGATAGGCACCCTCAAGAGGGAGCTGATGAGGAGGGAACTGCCCCCGTTCGTCTATACCCTCCTGAAGGACGTAAAGGCCCTCTTTGACCCGGACGGCATCCTAAATCCGCACGTTATGTTCCTGCCGTAGGGCTACGGGCGTATAATAGCCCGTCTCCGGGTTGAGGGAATCCCGTGAGAATCGGGAGCCGTCCCGGCGGCCGTGAGCGGGAGCGAAACCCCAAACAGGCCACTGTCCCGCCGAGGCGGGATGGGAAGGCCGGGGGAGTAGGTAGCCCGCGAGCCGGAAGACCTGCCCGGAGACAGGTCGCGGGACTTCGCCGGGGTTCGGGGTCCCGGATGCGACGCTTTCGGATAAGACGGCTATGATGAGGCGGTTCTTCTTATGCGCAACGGTATCGCTCTGGGCGGTACCCGTCTTTGCCCAGAGGGTAGTGGTATCCCACGGGCCGTACGGCTCGGCCGGACCCCTGTACGTCTTTGAGGCTACCTCCCCCTTCTCCTTCGTAGACTCCTCCGACGCCTACGGTATGCTCGTAAATCACGTCAAGTACGTCGGTGGCAAACTCTACTCCGTCGCCTCCCAGATGGACTTCATATACATCCACGACACCTCCCTCGTCCCGTTGGACAGCGTACCCACGGACAGTGGGGCTAACCTCTGGATGGGGGACTACACGGAGGACGGTAGGGGCTTCGTGTCCGAGTACCTCCTCAACCGCATAGCAGCCTACGACCTGAACTCCCACACCCAACTGTGGGCTACGGAGGTGAACCTCTCCCCCACCTACGTGGGCCTTTACGGGGACAAACTCCTCGCCGTCTCCAGCGGCTACGATATGGGGTCCTACGTACCCGGCCCCTCCACCGTCTATCTCCTTGACACGGCCACCGGTGGCATCATAGACAGCATCAGGGTGGGGTTGAACCTCCTCTACGCCACCCCCTGGAGGGGGGACACCATCCTCGCCGTAGGGGGAGCCTACGGGGACACCACTACCCAGAAGGTGTACGTCCTCCTCTACTCCTCTGGCTTCTCGGTCGTAGACTCCTTCAGGACGCCCTTCTTCGCCTCCTTCATCTCTCCCCTCGGTGGGGACACGGCCATAGTGGCCGGATACGGGGCCATAGCGTTCTTCGCCCTCTCCTCCGGCACCTTCCAGCCCCTCAACTACGGCTCCCACGGTGGTTTCTCCTCGGCGGTGGCTTACGGAGATTACATCTTCGCCCCGGCGGCCGAGGACTACGTCTCCCCCGGAAACCTCCTCGTCTTTGACCGTGCCAGCGGAGACTTGGTGGCGACGCAACCCTTGAGCGTGTCCCCCTCCTCCATCACCCTTATGCCCTCTTCTACCTCCGTCGACGAGGTCGTCGCCCTACCGGAGGATGGGAAGGCCACTTACTACGACGTAAGCGGTAGGCGCCTGACCGAGGAGCCGAAGCGGGGGATATTCTTCGTAAAGCGGAGGGGTAAGGTTAGAAAGGTGGTAAAGTTCTGAAGGCTTCTACAAACCTCATCGGGGGGGCGGGTTCCCGCCCCTCCTTTTATATCAGGGCCGACTCAAGGATGTACAAGACGACGTCCTCGTAGGTGAGGCCGATGTGCCGGGCCTCGGCTGGTAGGTCGGAAAGCTCCGTCATCCCCGGTATGGTGTTCAGCTCAAGGACGTAGGGGGTGCCGTCTTCCGAGACTATGAAGTCCGTCCTTGAGAACCCCCGGCACTCCGTCTCTACATGCACCCTACGGGCTATCTCCTGGACCTCCCTGTAGGTCTCCTCCGGCAGCTCGGCGGGTAGGACGAACTCCGTCTCCCCCTCCGTGTATTTGGCAACGTAGTCGTAGAACCTCCGCCTCTTCACCCTTAGCTCAAGGACGGGGAGGGAGAAGGCCCTCTCGCCCGTGCCGAGGACGCCGACGGTTACCTCCCTGCCCCGGACGAACTTCTCAACCAAGGTGTGTCCGAACTCCCGGAGGTTCTCCCGCAGTTTCACCTCCAGCTCCCCCGGTCCCTCTACGACGTAAGTACCCACGGAGGACCCCTCCGCTCTCGGTTTTATTATTACAGGATAACCCACTTTTCCAGCAAAATTTTTAGAGTCCTCCAAATCTCTTTCACTTTTTACAAGAAAAAATGGAGGCACTTTTATGCCGACGGCGGAGACGAACCGCTTGAAGGCGTACTTGTCTATGCCGAGGACGCTCCCTGTAAGCCTCGCCCCCGTGTACCTGACGCCGAGGGCCTCAAGGAAGCCCTGAACCACCCCGTCCTCCCCCGGTCTCCCGTGCATCATAACGACGGCTAAGTCGGGGGGCTGCTGGGCGAGGTGCCTGACGTTCTCCTC
>WGAN01000009.1 GCA_015494805.1 Caldifarciminota bacterium | reverse complement strand
CATCATAAACGCACCCATGTTCTCAAGGGAGGTCATCCTCTCAAGGAGGACCTTCAGAAGGGCCGAGGGGGAGTACCAGTACACCGGCGTGGCGAAGACGACGGCGTCGGCTTCCAACAGGTCCCACACGATGGAGGAGAAGGCGTCCCTGTTCCTTACGCAGGCCTCAAGGTTGCACAGCTCCGGGGATTCGCTGTAGCTACCCGTACAGAACTCCATCCGCGTTAGGGCGAGGTGGAGGAGTTTGCTCTTGGCCCCCGCCTTTTCCGCCCACCTAAGTACCTCCTTCAGTAGGGAGACCGTCCAACCCTCCGTCCGGGCGGAGCCGTTTATCCCCAGTACCTTGACCTTCACTGCCGGCGATTCTATGGACGAGCCTCGCCGGTTCGCCCGTTAGAACTTGAACTTCACCGGCACCCTTACCCCGGCCGTAAATATCGCCTCCCTGTAGTCCTTGAAGACGTCCACCTTCGGCACAGGGGCGGTCGTGCTGCGGCTTCTTATGCGGTAGGAGAGGAAGGGCCTGACGTAAGGGAGGTCTCCGGATATTCCCAGAGTGAGGTCGCTCTCCTTGTCCTCCCTGCCGTAGTGGGAGTCGGCTGTGTTGGTGGTGGTGTAGTTTCGGACTGTGTGCCTGTAGGATACGTAGGGGGATGCGTAGGGGAAGAGGAGGCGTAGGCCCGCCTTGAAGGTGGTGTAGTCGTGGGACCAGTCCTTGGGAGTGCCGGCGGGGAGGTTCGTCGCCTCCACCTTGCCGAAGAGAATGTCCCCTTTTACGGAGAGGACGGAGTACCTGAAGGTCAAACCCATCCCCGACCTCTGAAATCGGGCGTCGTAGACGTCAAACGTTGGGTTGAAATCGTAGTTTCCGAAGCCGTACGTACCCCTTACGGTCAGGAACTTGAAGATGTAGGAGACGGACAGGCCCGTCCTCGTATAGGCGAAGGAGAGCAGTTCGTATGTCCTCGGAACCCCCGTGTACGTGGGCCTTACGCCGTAAAAGGGCATGTTCAGGTAGGAGACAGACGCCCGAAGGCCGTAGTACCTGCCCTCAAGGGATACCCTGTAAAGACTGCGGTTGAGCTGCTGGTTCTGGACGTACCTGTAGAGGGAGTAGTAGAGGGACGGGCCGACGAAGACCCTCCTCTTGAAACGGTAAAGGTAGGTGAGGGATACGCCGAGCCTCCAGATCCCGTCCCCTATCCCCTCAACTCCGGGGTACCTGTAGGGCTTGAGGCCTAGGTAGAAGGTGTCTATCTGGGGCTGGCTGTAGTGATAGACGTTGTCGGAGGAGCGATAGGCTACGGATGGGACGATGCGCACATAATGGTGCTTGAAGGCTCTCCGACGCCTACGACGTTTCTTGGTCTTCTTTCTCCTCTTCTCCACCTTCGCCTCCTTGTAGTTCACGGCGTTGAGAGAGGCGAGCATGGGGCCGTACCCGGCCATACCCATATCCGTACCCGTGAAGCGGAAGATGTTCCTGTCGCCTCTCTTGGATCTCTTCTTATGCACGTAGGGCTTTATGGCCCCAGGGGCGCCGGAGACGACCACCCTGTACCGGTGTAACCCCTCCGGAACCTTCAGGGTTAGTTTGAGGGGTACGGAGGCGGGTAAGCTGTCCTTCCCCGTAAAGAACACCGCCCTCCTTGAAGGTTTGAGGGTCCTGATGGCCGACTTCAGCAGCTTACTTCCCTCGTACACCTTGAGTTTGGCCTTGACCTTGCGCCTGTCCTTCATAAAGGCCCTAAAGAACAGGTAGAGCTTCGTCGGTCCCTTGACCTTAACTACGATCTCTCTGTCCGCCCTGTAGTAGGTGTATCGGTTCTCACCTACCAAGAGGACGACGGGGTACCCTCCCCCCTCCGGCTGGATGGGTTTCCAGCGGCGGCGTATGTACCTGTAGATACGGGCTATGGCCTCCGGCGAGGCGTAGAAGTCGTAGGTGCCGGCCGTTAGGTGCATCCTTATCTCGCTCCTACCCGCCTTGAAGGGGAACTCCCTCCGCTTCCCGTTCTTGCGGTTTACGTACCAGAGTTTGCCGTCTTTGTCCGATTTGAGCTTCCACTTGACGCTCATGCTCTTTTTTACTTTGATCCTTACGGGTGTGTTAGGTGAGAGCTGGAGGTACCTCTTCTTTCCGACCGTGGCCCTCGGCCCTTCGGCCAGATCCGTCATATCAACCCACGCCCCCATCAGGGAGGCGGGAATTAAAGCGGAGATGAGAAACGCAAACCTCTTCATACCGTCTCTTCCTCCTTTCTCGGATTTCCAAAGAACCTTCCGAGGTATCCGTTAACGACCAGAAAGACCAGGACGAGGTAGCCAACCAACAGGAGGGCCTGAACCCACAGGACGTACCTCTCCTC
>WGAN01000008.1 GCA_015494805.1 Caldifarciminota bacterium | reverse complement strand
TTGCTTCTGACATAGACGATGAGGCTATCAACCTTGGGTATCGGATAGTAGTAGAGGTCGTAGTACTTGCCATTATAGGAGTTCTCGTATCCGAACTTATAACCCATCTCCTCGTACCTTCTCTTCATATCTACGTCGTCCTTTTCTATCCATCTCTGGCCAGCTATGAGTGTAGCACCGGAGTAGGACCTGTGCTTGGGATAGGCGAAGTAGAACCTCTGGTAGGCCTTTATAACGATCTTCGCATACTCCTCATTGGGTACGCTGTCATCGGGAAGTATCAGGGTGTCCCTCTTCAGAGGTAGAGCAGCCCACCAGCCACCTTCTAACTCTACTGGTTGTGATAGGAGATATAGAAGCATAAGGTCATATTTTAAAGGGGAAGCAGAGATTTTACAAGTATATTTACCTCACAAGGTATATCGGGCTTATCTCAATTTCGTACTCGTAGGTACCAAAGGTGGAACCCGAACTCTTCAATTATACTCCATCAGAATACGGAAGGTGGATTTTTGTAGGGTTTGCTTGGAATGGATTACATACGGAGCGGGTACAATCCCTCATCAGACCTAATATTACGTCCGATTCTACTCCCCATAAAACCACAATGAATGACTTACATCCTTCACAATTTTGGTACTTTACGAAGAGAACCGTGGGAATTCTTGGAGTCCCCATGGATTAACGGAGGAGTTCAGGGTGGAATTCACCAGTGCGATCCCTCCATCCGTGCTGACAGTATCCTATCCCCACAGTAGGTAGTCAGGACACCCTTAGAATCCCCACGGGGATGGAGGTTAGGGCGAAGGTAATATTGGGCGACAGCCGCAGGATGTTGGAGGTTGAGGACAGCTCCGTTCAGCTCGTACTCACGTCCCCACCCTACTACCACATCAAGGACTACGGGGTTGAAGGGCAGATAGGGTACGGTCAGAGCCTGCATGAATACCTGAAGGACCTGTACCGGGTCTGGAAGGAGATCTACAGGGTATTGGAGCCGGGCCGGAGGCTGGTCATCAACATCGGCGAGCAGTTTGCGAGGGCGATGATATACGGCCGCTACAAGGTTATACCCCTACTTGTCCTCGGTACCTTTACCCTCTCCCTCTTCCCTAACAACCTCACCTCCCTCTCGTAGTACCCGTTGCTCGGATCCTCCGGATGCTCCTCCCTGTACCTCTCCCTCTCTGCCCTCATGCCTCCTCGTACAGTAGCTTTATCGTCCTCTCAAAACCCACCTTTCCACTATCTCGTATGCCATTTCCCTCATCCTCTCCTCTTCCTTGCTCATCTTCCTTTTCCCATTACACAATTCTATGGGTATCCCCCACGTTGACTACGAGGACGATCATGGGAGGACGCCCCTACACTGGGCTGTTTTAGGAGGCAAGAGCGATGCGGTGAAATATCTGCTTACAAAAGGGGCATCTCCCAACTTCAGGGATTATAGCGGGAGGGGGTGTCGCATCCACAAACTTTACACATAAATCACCCAATTTGCCAGATATTTCGGTGGGATTTGTTTGATAACTTGGAGACATCAGATCTTTTGGATACGGTTCGCATCACGTTTCTGATTATGAAGAACGGAACGGGGGTATAATACAAACGGCTATGATGTGGTTAGTAGCAGCAGCAGGGGTATTCACATCGCCGGCACCTCCTAAAGGGGGTAGAGAGGCGGTGGGTGTATGGACGTCCTCCACCTTGAGGGTGGAGCGTTCGGCCGACTTCTCCCTCCAAGCCGAGGGAGAGCGATACGGACAGGCCGCCCACATCTACGGGACGTGGTCCGATCCCCAGAAGACACCTTCGGCCTATATCCTCCTCGGTACCGGAGACAGGTCCTCGGTAAGGACAGTAAACCTCTACGTCAGGGGCAGGGGAAAGTACAGGGTCCAGGTTTTCCTCCAGAAGGATGGGAGACTCCATATGGCCCAGGCCGTCGTGGAAGCCAAAGACTCCTGGACCCCCGTCTCCGTAAGTACGGCCCACACGGTTGAGGTTATAGGTGGCCTCCCGGAGAGGCCGGGGGTAAGCTTCCCTTTCAAGGTCGTCATCCTCCCGTATATGGATAAGGAAACCGGCGAGGTATCCCGCGTCTTTGACCTTTACGTTTCTCCCGTTTTCGTGGTAAGGTAGGAGGTGGAAGATGATGGTAATTCTGCTCTTGGGAGATGCTCCGTTCAACGCTAACGTCAAGGTTAGCGATTGGGACATATCCACCGGTAAGGATCAGACGGAAGTTTCCATGGCCAGGTCCTCCCGATGGCTGGTAGCCAGCTGGATAAATCAGGACGTCTCCGGATACTACAGCACCAACCAACTCGCTGTCAGTCGGGACAACGGCTACACTTGGACGCAGGTAGCATACTACGCCCCCTCCGACCCCTCCTCCTGCTGGATAGGAGACCCTTCCGTGGCCTCCGACCCCAACAATCCCGACAAGTTCTACTGGGTAGGGATGGTATACTGTATGGTTAGCTCCCAGGTCAAGGGCGAAGTGTACTTCTGTACCAACACCGGTTCGCCGGACAACGCGAGCAACTGGTCCTGTTCTATCCTCCCCCCCAACGACAGCTGGGCGCACTTCAAGGACAAACCTTGGATAATAACGAGGGACAACGGAGGAAACACGGAAGTCCTCGTAGTCTTCACGGCGGACGGCTACGGCTCAACCTCCCTAAGCACCTACGAGATGATCAGCGTCAAGAGTACTGACGGTGGAACGACATGGCAGTCTCCGGTGAGGGTGGAACCCGGCGCCCCCAGTACGGTGGCATATACCTATTACGACCCCTCAACGGGTATAGTGCATATGTCAGACAACTGTCTCTACTGCTACAGCAGCTACGACGTCGTCATAGAGTACACCAAATCCACCGACTTCGGCAATACGTGGAACTACGTGACGGGTGTAATAGGCACCGTACCGTCGGGTGGGAGCGCTACCTGCCCCAACTACAACCGCCCTGCGAAGATAACCGGCAGCATAGCAGCAGCCGGAAGCAAGATAGCGATGGCTGCTACGACAGACGAGAGCGGCTCTGGAGGGAGCGCATGCAGCATCGTGATAGCTTTCTCCACGGACGGTGGGAGTACATGGAGCGGCGTTGGGGATACCTCCACCCAGTACATACTGCCCTTCGTTACCACGGATGGCTCCAACTCCATCTACGTGATGGCCCAGGCAAGGGACGGCACTTCCGCTCCGTGGAGGACGGTGATGTTCTACTCCAACGACTGGGGAGGGTCCTGGAGTGGCGTTAGGGTATCGGACCACGACTATTACCTCAACGAGGATCCGGCTGGCCACGACTACAACGTCATCCTCTACGGCGACACCTACCTCTTTGCCATCTGGGGCAACGACTACTACGGCGACGACGCTGGAGCCATATACTACGCCACCACGGCCCCCTTCGTGGGGTACGCCGAGGCCCCAACCTCCGAGGATGGGAAGGTCAAGGTACTCAAGGGCGCCGTAGAGGTGCCGAGTGGCTCCCATATCTACAACTCTTCGGGTAGGCTCATCTACGTCGGTGAAGGTAAGGTCTCCCTATCTCCGGGCATCTACTTCGTCAAGACCGCCAAGGGTGTCAGGAAGGTCGTAGTGAGGTGAATCGTCGGGGGAGGGGTACTCCCCTCCCCTTCCGTCGTATAATCCCAGCGTGTTGAGTGAGGAGATCAGGAAGATAGTTAGCATTCTGCACGAGAAGGCTGGAGAGGACGTAGTCGTCTTGGACATCCGTCCTATAAACCCCCAAATAGGGGATTACTTCGTCATAGCTACGGGTTTCACTACGGACCACCTCTTGGATATGGCGGAGGAGATAACGGCCGAGTTCGGAGGGCGGATAGAGGGAGGGGAAATGTCCTCGTGGGTACTTGTGGATCTGGGGGACATAGTCGTCCATCTCTTCCTGCCAGACGCCCGCGCCTTCTACGCCCTTGAAGACCTGTACGGGGACGCCGACGTCCTCTACTCCGAGAGGGAGGGGGTGGTGTGAGGAGGATAATCTCCTACGTTGAATCGCAGGATCCCCTCCTCGCCCTCGCCGTCATACCCGTCTCCATCACCTTCAGGGGCATACTGGAAGGCTCCTTTGAGATCCACCGCAACCTCCACTTCCAGATAACCCTCTTCAAATCCTTCCTGTTCTTCGTCCTCCATCAGAGTGCCTTCTACTTCGCCGCCTTCGTGTGGCTCTCCGTCCTCGTCGCCCTCTTCTCTGGCAGGTCCGTCCTCAAGGCCTTCAACTTCGTCGCCACCTTCTCCCCCATCATAGTCCTCCCCCCACTCATAGACCTCCTCTTCGGGGGTGGCTACATGC
The DNA here is from genome assembly GCA_015494805.1 of Caldifarciminota bacterium. GTDB lineage: Bacteria > Hydrothermota > Hydrothermia > LBFQ01 > LBFQ01 > JAADCS01. The sequence continues at coordinate 5,900 of WGAN01000008.1, read as the reverse complement.
TCCGCTACATAATCTCCTGGAGGGACGTCGCCGGTGTCCTGACGGGCTTCTTCAACCCCTTCGTCCGTCTCCCCGGCATAACCTACGGGATGCGCCTTGAGATTACCCTCGCTATGGTGGGGCTGGGCCTTTACGCGTACCTCTCCCGCAGGAGGTTGGTGGACGCCATCCTTACCGCCGTCTCCACCTTCTTCGTCCTGATGCTCATAGGCTCCCTGCCCGCCGTAATAGTAGGTATAACGGGGATGCCTGACGTCTTCCGCTCCCAGTTCGTCTCCCTCCTCCCCGACGATACCCTCCGCTACGCCCTCCTGGAGATGTTTGCCTTGACTCTCGGTCTGGTGGCTTTCCTGTTTATGTACAGGAAGGAGGCGGCCGTCAGTATCCTCACCTTGAGGTTGCAGAAGCTCCCCTTCTACCTCGCTATGGGCCTCGTGGGTTTCTTCATAGGTTGGAAGATAGGGGCCTACCTATGGCCTCACCCCTTCAAGAACCCCTTTGACTACCTCGCCGTCCTCGGCCTCCTCCTTGGCCTCACGGCCGCCCACCACTTCGGCGTCCTCATAAACGACTACTTTGACGTAAAGATAGACGAGGCCAACCGCAAGACCACCCCCCTCGTACGGGGGGTACTCTCCCCGAGGGAGGTTAAGGTGGCGGCCTCCGTCCTCTTCGCCCTATCCTTGGCAACCTTCCTCTCCCTCAACTGGGACGCCTTCCTCCTCGGCCTCGCCCTCCTCGGTCTGGCGTGGATATACTCCGCCCCACCTCTCCGCACAAAGCGGTTCTACCTCCTTGGCACCTTCACCCTATCCCTCATCGCCCTCTTCTGTCAGTACCTCGGAGCCTCCCTGTGGGTAATGGAGAAGACCCTCCTCGTGTATCCTACGGACGTGGCCCTCGCCACCGTCGTCGGGGTGACCTTCGGCTTTACGGTCAAGGACGTTGAGGACGAGAAGGGGGACCGCCTCTTCGGGGTATGGACGAACTACACCCTATTCGGCATGAAGGTGGGCAGGTTCCTCTCCGGCCTCTTCACGGGTGGGGTCTTTGTCCTCCTCCCTCTACTCCTCGGCCTCCCCAAGGCCCTCCTCTTCGCCGTTCCCATAGGCTTGGTGGCCGGTTTCGTCGCCAGCAGGGAGCGGTTCCACGAGAAGGTCATCTGGCTCCTCTTCTTCCTCCTCCTCGTTCCTCTGGCCTACCTGTACCTCCAAAGGCCGGTGAGGTCGGCTATGGAGGTGGGAAGCATCCGCACCTACAACCACTACAACTACGCCGTCCTCTCCCTAAAGAGGGACACTGCCCAGGGGAGGAGGACCATAGACAGCCTCCTGTCCCTGCTTCCTTGCGACCCCAGGCTCCTCGCCCTGAAGCTCCGCTACCTAAGGAATACGGATCCGAAGGCCGCCCTGAAGTACTACGATGAGATAAAGGGAAAGTGCAGGCTGAACGGCGACATCCTCTACGTCGTGGCGGGAGCCGCCTACAGGTTGGGGCGGATGGATAAGGCGGAGGAGCTGGGTAAGCTCTCCCTGAAGGCCGGGGAGGTGAGGGCGATGAGGCTCCTCTCCGTCCTCTACCGGAAGATGGGCATGCCCTACGAGGCCGCCCGATACGAGGAGAGGTTCAGAAAGATGGCCCCCAAGATGTGAAGACTACACATCCGTAAAACCCCCCTTTAGAATAACCGACTATGGCGGGAAAGATATACAGGATTTCCGGGGCCCTCGTCGTTGCGAAGGGCCTTGAGGGTGTCCAGATGAACGAGGTCGTACGGGTGGGTGAGGAGAGGCTCGTCGGTGAGGTCATAAGGATATCGGGGGACCACGCCTTCATACAGGTCTACGAGGACACCTCCGGCCTGATGGTGGGGGAGCCGGTGGAGAGGACAGGTCAGCCCCTCGCCGTAGAGCTGGGTCCCGGACTTCTGACGCAGGCCTTTGACGGTATCCAGAGGCCACTTGATCAGATAAGGGCGAAGGTCGGAGACTTCGTAAAGAGGGGGGTGGACGTACCCGCCCTTCCGAGGGACAAGCGGTGGAAGTTCACGCCTACGGTGAAGGTGGGGGACAAGGTGAAGCCGGGGGCCATAATAGGGACGGTCCCGGAGACCCGGACTATCGTCCATAAGGTGATGGTGCCTCCCAACATCGTCCCCAACTACGAGGAGGAGCTGACGGTTGAGGATATAAGGGAGGGGGAGTTCACGGTGTGGGAGACCGTGGCCGTCCTCAAGGACTCCAAGGGCAAGACTTACGAGGTGGCCCTCGCTCACCGGTGGCCCGTCCGTGTGGCCCGTCCCAACAGGGAGAAGCTCCTCCCCACCGTACCCCTCATAACGGGGATGCGTATCCTTGACTTCCTCTTCCCCATAGCCCTCGGAGGAAACGCCGCCATACCGGGCGGTTTCGGTACCGGTAAGACCGTAACGGAGCAGAGCCTCGCCAAGCACTCCCTCGTGGATATCGTGATCTACATCGGGTGCGGTGAGCGAGGGAACGAGATGACGGAGGTGATAGTGGAGTTCCCGGAGCTGGTGGACCCGAAGACGGGAGGCCCTCTGATGGACCGTACCATACTCGTAGTTAATACGTCCAATATGCCCGTCGCCGCCCGTGAGGCCTCCATCTATACCGGTATAACCCTCGCCGAGTACTACAGGGACATGGGATACAACGTCCTGCTCCTGGCGGACTCCACCAGCCGCTGGGCGGAGGCTCTCCGTGAGATGTCCTCCCGCCTTGAGGAGATGCCCGGTGAGGAGGGTTATCCGACCTACCTCGCCTCCAAACTGGCCGCCTTCTACGAGAGGACGGGGCGGGTGGTGGCCTTGAGCGGTGAGCAGGGTTCCGTGACGGCCGTGGGTGCCGTCTCCCCTCCGGGTGGGGACTTCTCCGAGCCGGTCGTCCAGAGTACCCTGCGGGTCGTGGGTGGCTTCTGGGCGTTGGACACCTCCCTGGCGAGGGCGAGGCACTACCCCGCCATAAACTGGAACATCTCCTACACCCTGTACTACAACCTCATCAAGGACTGGTTTGAGCAGAACGTGGCCGAGGACTGGTCGGACCTTAGGGTCTGGATGACGGACGTCCTTCAGAAGGACAAGGACCTCCAGGAGATAGTCCAGCTGCTCGGTCCGGACGCCCTTCAGGACGACCAGAGGGTCCTCCTTGAGACCTCCCGCATAATCAAGAACGCCTTCCTCCAGCAGAACGCCTTCCACGAGATAGACGCCGCCTCCCCTCCCAAGAAGACCTACCTGATAGCTAAAGTGATACGGGACTTCTACGACCTGGCCGCCTCCTACACGAAGGAGGGAATCCTTGACCCCCGCGTGATACCCTCCCTGCCGGAGGTTGAGGACATAATCCGTCTGAAGGAGCTGACCTTAGAGGACGTTGAGAAGAAGATCCCGCAGATTATCGCCAACCTCAAGAGCCGCTTTGAGTCCTTCAGGAAGGAAGCGGCATAAGGAAGAGGGCTGAATTTAAAATTAGGGGGGCTTCCGCCCCCCTTTTTGTTATCTGATTACCGCCCTTCCACCCCGCCACAGATACACCCCCCTCTTGAGGGGGACGAAGGTTTGCCCCTCCACCCTACCCTCGTAGGCCTCCCTACCGTCGGCGGAGTATATGCGAAGGGCAACGGGACGCTTGGAGCGGAACCTTATGCCTCCCTCAACCACCTCCCACGTCAGACCGTCCTCCGCGGGACGGCACTCGGAAACGCCGACCGTGGGACAGAGGTCCTGATAGTAGGGGGTTATGGTTGTGTCCCTTATGGGAGGGGCGGAGAAGCTCGTAAGGTAGAGGGTGCCGGAGGCGAAGTCGCTGGGTAGGGTATCGCCGTAGATGGGTACGGTGGCCTCCGAAGGGCTGACGTCTCTCAAGCAGGAGGTGGAGGCCGTAAGGTCGGTAACGAGGACGGAGTTGTAGGATCCCGCCCCGAAGCCCACGGCGTAGCCGCCGGAGATGGGAAGGACGGCGTACCCCTCGTCCCAACCGTAGTCAAAGGCCTTGGCCCACAGGGTGGAGAGAGAGGAGGAGACCTTCACGAGGACCATATCGTAGGAGCTGAAGCGTCCCGTACCGGTGACGACGAGGCTACCGTCAAAGGCCGCCCCGTAGAAGATGTCCTCACCTCCCCCGAAGTCGTACCTCTTGGCGGTTATGGGGGTGCCGACGTTGTCGGTTTGGATCACGAGGGCGTCGGCGGAGCTGTAGGAGCCGTACTGCCCGGTTATGTAGAAGTGGGTACCGGAGTAGGCCAGACCGTACCCCTTGGAGCCGCCGGTTATGGTGTAGGCCTTGGCCCAGGCGAGAGAGCCGTCCGTACGGAGGGCAGTCAGGAAGGCCTTAGAGGTGGGGTAGCCGTAGAAACCGGTTATTACGTAGCCGGATGGGGTCTCAACGGCGGCGTAGGCCTTGTCCAAGTCGTCCGTCCCCCACCTCTTCGCCCACAGGACGTTCCCGGAGGCGTCCAACTTTACGGCCACGGCGTCCCCCGAACCGTAGGCGTAGGTGTATCCGGTAACCAGGAACCCCCCGTCCGACGTGGGCAGGACGTAGTGCGCCATATCAACGCTTGAGGTTCCCAAGACCTTGTACCAGAGGACGTTCCCCGCAAGGTCCACCTTAAGGATGAGCATATCGTAGCCACTGCTGATACTTTGGGTATAGCCAGCGAGGACGTAGCCGTCGGAAACGGCGGTGATGCTGTAGAAGTACTCGTGGTCCGAATCCCAGCCGTAGCTCTTCGCCCAGCGTAAGTCCCCGGCCGTGTCCATAAGTATCAGGGCGCCGTCGTACTGTGAGGAGGAGCTCCAGTATTTGGCCGCCCTTACGGCGTATCCGCCATCCAGTGCGGGTACGAAGAAGCTCGGAGCATCCACCACGTCCGAGCCGATACTATAACCCTTCGCAAACGGAGAAAGTGCAACGAGTGCCAGCATACCTTCATATTTTAAGGGCGGTTGGATCCGGTCTCCGGTAAATCAATACCCCTCCGGATACTCCACCCGCAGGAGATACAACCCCCAAGGGGGGGCGGGAGTGAGGGTCTTTATCCTCCTTCCCGTCCTCAAGGATTCCTCAACCTCCTCCACGGTCACCCTCCCCTCCTCCAACATAACGGCCAAACTGGCGAGGAACCGGACCATCTTCCGTAGGAACCTATCCCCCCGGACATCCATAAAGACGTACCCTCCCTTGCAGCCGAACCTTATATCGTATAGGGTGCATACGCCGTTCTCCCTCTCGTCGGCGGCGAACGGGTGAAAGTCATGCCTCCCAAGGAGGACCTTCATCTTGGGGGCTACCTTTGAGGGGCTGGGGGGACGTCTTACGAACCATATCCTTCGCCTCATAAGGGGGTCGTACCCACCACCGAACAGGTACCGGTAAGTCTTGGAGATGGCGGAGTAGCGGGCGTGGAAGCCCTCCGGCACGGGTGAGACGTCCCGGACGTACACGTCCTCCGGTAGCATACGGTTCAGTTTGTACTTCAAGTCCTCCACCTTCACCCTCAACCTGCCGTAGATGAGGAGGTTGGCGACGTACCCAAGGGCATGGACGCCGGAGTCGGTCCTCCCTACCCCTATCAGCTTGTACTCCCCGTCTATCAACCTATCAAACACCGACCTCAGGACACCGGATACGGTCCGCTTGTTAGGTTGGTACTGCCATCCGTGGAAGTCCGTCCCGTCGTAGGTGAGGAGGAGTTTCAGGTTCATACTTTGCAGTCCCTCTCCACCTCCTTTAGGTCGGCGGCGAAGCCCTTCCCGTCCATCCTACCCTTTACCCCAACGGCGCAGGTGCGTTTTCTGTCGGCCTTGAAGAGAATCACCCAGACGTCCCTCCCGTCGTATATGGCCTTAACGGTGTCGTCCTCCCGTACGGAGA
>WGAN01000007.1 GCA_015494805.1 Caldifarciminota bacterium | reverse complement strand
CACCCTACTGTACGCCGAGGGGGTGTGGCTCTTTCGGGGCGGTTTCCTTGATGTGCGCCTCTCCCGGAAGAGGACGTCGGGGATGGAGGGCTTCCCGCAGACCGCCGGGGTCCAAGGGGACGTACGCATAGCCCTAAGGAGTCCTATAAGCGACCTCCTCATAACCCGAAGGACCTGGAGGGACTGGACGGGCTACTACCAGCACGACAACCTCCGCCTCTCCAAGGGCCTCTCCCTCTACGGTTTCTCCATCGGCCTCGCCCTTGAGGGTGTACGGAGTACGAGCGTTGGGGATAGGCTCCGTCCCCTCCTCTCCCTCGGTAGGGAGTACTCCGGCCGGTGGCTGTACCTAAGCGGGGGGGTATGGACGGACGGACGGAGAATAGGCTACTCCGCCGTCGCCGGTGTCAGGAGGTGGGCAGCCTACCTTGAGGGCTTCCTGTCCAACCGTATCCCGTCCTTTGACGAGCTGTACTGGGAGGGGTACGGGGCGAGGGGGAACCCTTCCCTCCGAAACGAGAGGAGCCTAGGCCTTAGCGCCGGCCTGAACCTCTTACGCTTGAGGATAGACGCGTACTTCAAGAGGTACCACGACCTGATAACCTGGGCGCCCGTAGGGGGCATCTGGAGGCCGGAGAATACGGGAGGGGCGAGGGTGTGGGGTGGAGAGGTGAAGGTGAATATCAAGGGAATCCTCCTGCGGTATGTGCGCACCTACGCGTACGACGACCTCGGTAGGCGGCTGATATACAGGCCCCGGAACGCGTACTTCCTGGCTCTATCCCCCCATCTCGGTCCCTTCGGCCTCCACCTTAGCCTCCTCTACCTTGACCCCCGCTTCAGCAACCCCTCCAACACCCGGTTCGTTGGCCCCGTCCTCCTCGTCATCGCTGGCACCTCCCTAAGGGTACGGGCGTTTGAGGTGGAGCTAACGGCCTACAACCTCCTAAACGGCAGGTACTACTTCGTAGAGGGGTACCCCCTCCCCGGAAGGACGCTTTCGGTCAGGGTGTGGTACCGGCCGTAAAATAGCCCCCGTGAAGAGGGTAATTTTCCACCTACCCGACGGCAGTAAGGTAGAAAGGGAGGTAAAAGACGGACAGAGCGTCCTTGACGTCCTCGGCGAAGAGGGGCTGAAGGGGGGCTTCGTCGCCCGCGCGGGCGGCCGGCTCTTTGACCTCTTCGTCCCCATACCGGAGGACGTCTCCGAGGTTGAAATTCTGGACTTCAGCGACAAGGACGGTAAGGAGGTCTTCTGGCACTCCTCCGCGCATATACTGGCCCAGGCGGTCAAGAGGCTCTGGCCGGACGCCAAGCTCACCGTTGGCCCTCCCATAGAGAACGGCTTCTTCTACGACATAGACTTCGGGGGTCGGACCCTGACGCCGGAGGACCTGCAGAGGATTGAGGAGGAGGCGAAGAAGGTAATTGAGGCTGATTACCCCGTAAGGCGGGAGGAGTGGCCGGCGGAGAAGGCCAAGGAGTTCTTCAGGGAGAGGGGGGAGGACTACAAGGTCCTCCTGATAGAGGAGTTCGGGGAGCCGGTCGTCTCCGTCTACCATCAGGGGGAGTTCACGGACCTGTGCAGAGGCCCCCACGTACATCGGACGGGGGTCGTAGGGGCATTCAAAGTCACGGCCGTCTCCTCCGCCTACTGGAAGGGCGACCCCAACAACCCCTCCCTCCAGAGGATATACGGCGTATCCTTCCCGACCCAGGAGCAGTTAGACGAGTACCTCCGTATGCTGGAGGAGGCGAAGAAGAGGGACCACAGGGTACTTGGGCGTCAGCTGGACCTCTTCAACTTCTACGAGGAGGCGGGGGCAGGCTTCGTCTTCTGGCACCCCAAGGGGACGGCCGTAAGGTTTGCGATTGAGGACTACATCAAGCGGGAGCATATAAAAGACGGCTACACCTTCGTCATCACCCCCCACGTCCTCTCCGGGAAACTCTGGGAGATAAGCGGCCACCTCAACTACTACCAGAAGAATATGTTCGTCTTTGAGAAGGACGGACAGACCTACGCCGTCAAGCCCATGAACTGCCCCGCCCACATCCTCATATACAAGTCAAAGGTGCATAGCTACCGGGACCTCCCCGTAAGGCTCGCCGAGTTGGGGACGGTGTATCGCTACGAGCTGTCCGGCGTCCTCCACGGCCTGATGAGGGTCAGGGGCTTCACCCAGGACGACGCCCACATCTTCGCCGCCCCGGAGCAGGTGGAGGAGGAGGTCAGGCGGGTCCTCGCCTTAATGAAGAGGATCCTCGGCCGCTTCGGCTTTAAGGACTTTGAGGTGGAGCTGTCCGTGTGGGACCCCAATAGACCGGAGGAGTACATGGGGACCCCAGAGATGTGGAAGCAGGCCATAAACTCCCTAAAGAACGCCCTTGAGGCGGAGGGCTTCTCCTACGAGGTTGAGGAGGGGGAGGCCGCCTTCTACGGTCCCAAAATTGACGTCAAGCTCAAGGACGCCCTCGGCCGGAGGTGGCAGTGTACGACCGTACAGGTGGACTTCAACCTGCCGAGGAGGTTCAACGCTACGTACGTAGGCCCCGACGGTAAGGAGCATTTCGTCGTGATGATACACAGGGCCATTCTCGGCTCCATAGAGAGGTTCTTCGGCATACTCGTTGAGCATTACGCCGGGGACTTCCCCCTCTGGCTCGCCCCCGTACAGGCGAGGGTCATACCCATAAAGGACGCCTTCGCGGAGTACGCCCGGAGCGTAAAGGAGCGGCTTGAGGAGGCCGGCTTCAGGGTGGAGATAGACGACCGGAACGAGAGGCTCTCCTACAAGATAAGGGACGCCGAGACCCATAAGGTCCCCTACATCCTGGTCGTCGGAAAGAGGGAGGTTGAGAGCGGCACCGTCTCCGTAAGGCGGAGGAAGGAGGGGGACCTGGGGGCTATGAAGGTGGAAGAGCTGATAGAGAGGATGAGGAGGGAGGTGGAGGAGTAGGTACCCGCGGCCGACCTTCACGCCTTAGAATCCCTCTATGCCCTTGATGATCGTAAAGCGGGGCTGCCCCAACTGCGGGGGGCCTATAACCGACGACCGCCTCGCTGCTGGACTACCCTGCTACAGGTGCCTCCCTAAGTATTCCAACGTTTCGGGACTGGGGGATGTGTGCCTAAACCTACACAGGCCCAAGGAGCTGCGGGAGTACTGCGACGCCGAGAGGGAGCTGGCCAGATACGAGGGGATGTTCGTAAAGAGCGTAGGGAAGCCGTGGTCCCTTCAGAGGACGTGGATGAAGAGGGTACTGCGGCGCCAGTCCTTCGCCATAGTCGCCCCCACGGGTGTGGGTAAGACTACCTTCGGCCTCATAACCTCCCTGTACGTATCCGGTAAGGCCCTCCTCGTGTTCCCCACGAGGTTGCTGGCCGGCCAATCCTACGAGAGGCTGACGGAGATGGAGGGGGTCCTGAAGACGGGGAAGAGGCTCCTACTCTACGAGAGCAAGAGGAGGGTAAGGGAGGCCTTCCTTTCGGGCGAATGGGACGTCCTCGCCGGCACCAACATGTTCTTCCACCGGAACTTTGAGAACCTACTGAAGTTCTCTGGCGAGCTCTCCTTCGTATTCTTGGACGACATAGACTCCTTCCTCAAGAGGGCCAAGAACGTGGATATGCTCTTCAAACTCCTCGGATTTACGGATAGGGATATTGAGGTTGCCATAAAGAGGGATAAGGACGAAAGGGATTACGAGTACCTTGAGCGGGTAAGGAGGAGGAAGAGGCGGGCGGTTCTGGTGGTCTCCTCCGCCACTCTGAAGCCGAAGACGGATAGGGTGGCCCTGTTTCGGAACCTCCTCGGCTTTGACATTCAGAAGGCCACCCTCAACGTCAGGAACGTGGTGGATACCTACGAGGAGGTGGGAGACTACGACGGGGCGCTGGAGAGGGCGAGGGAACTCATCGGGAGGTTGGGGAAGGGGGGTCTCCTCTACCTTCCCTCCTACGCTGGGAGGGAGGAGGTGGAGAGGGTGGCGGAGGTCTTGCGGGGGGACGGGTTCCGAGTCATCACCTACACCGAGGGGAAACCCCAGGAGCTTTACGAGAGGATGAGGGAGGGGGAGTTTGACGTGGCGGTGGGTCTGGCCCACATACACAACCCCCTCGTCAGGGGTCTGGACCTGCCCCATATCGTCAGGTGGGCGATGTTCTTGGACGTCCCCAAGTACCTCTTCCCCGTCTCCCTATCCCTTAGGCCTTCCCTACTCCACTCCCTACTCCTCGCCCTGATGGAGGTCTTTGACGAGGAAGAGAGGATAGAGGCCCGCAGGATGGTGGCCTACCTCCGCCGCTACCTGACGATGAGGGAAGAGGTTTTGGACAGGTACCCCCGGATAAAGGCGGAGGTTGAGCGGATAAAGGGGTGGTTGGAGGAGAGGTTGAGGGACGAGGGCTTCCTTAGGAGGGTGGAGGGGTCGGAGGACGTGACCCTTATGAGGATGGAGGGGGAGCTTTACGTGGTGGTGGCCGACGTTTCAACCTACTTGCAAGCCTCCGGTAGAACCTCCCGACTGATAGCCGGGGGGATGACGAAGGGGCTAAGCGTCCTCTTAGTCTGGGATGGCAAAGCCTTCAGGAGCCTGCAAAGGCGGTTGAGGTTCTACTTTATGGAGGGGGACGTGGAGTTCAAACCCCTCCGGGAGATAGACCTGAAGGTCCTCCTGAAGGAGATAGACAGAGACAGGGAGAGGGCCAAGGCGGTCCTCTCCGGAAGGATACCGCCGGAGAGCAAGGACCTCTTCCGAACGACCCTGGTCGTCGTGGAGTCCCCCAACAAGGCGAGGACCATCGGCTCCTTCTTCGGAAAACCCCAGATGAGGTTGGTCGGAGACTCCGTCGCCTACGAAATACCCCTTGGCGAGCGGGTCCTCGTAATAACGGCCTCCCTCGGCCACGTCCTTGACCTAAGTACGGAAGGGGGTTTCTTCGGCGTCTTGGACGAGGGGGACGAGTACGTGGGGATATACGACACAATAAAGCGGTGCCGCAGCACCGGAGAGCAGCACACGGAGTACGAGTACATCAGGCGGAAGTGTCCGGAGGCGGATATAGAGGACAAGTTAGACATCCTGAAGGCCATCCGGGAACTCGGATACGAGGTGGATGAGGTCTTCATAGCGACGGACCCCGATGCGGAGGGGGAGAAGATAGCTTACGACCTCTACCTCCACGTCAGGGGGTTCAACGGCAGGGTACGGAGGATGGAGTTCCACGAGATAACGCCGAGGGCCTTCCGGGAGGCCCTGAAGCAGCCGCGAGAGACCTCCCTCAACCTCGTAAAGGCCCAGATGACCCGGCGGATAGCCGACAGATGGGTGGGCTTCACCCTATCCCGGAAACTTTGGGAGGTCTTCGGGGACGAGAGGCTATCCGCCGGTAGGGTCCAGACCCCCGTCCTGGGATGGGTAATATCCCGCACCAGAGAGAGCCGAAAGAAGGCCTACCTGCTGCGGGTGAGGGTGGGGAACGTCACCCTTGAGAGGCTCTACGAGAGGTGGGGGGAGGCGAAGGAGGCCTACGAGAGGGCGGGGCCGTATGTCGTTGAGGTGGAAACCCTCGCCGAGGAGGAGAGGGGCCCCCTACCACCCTACACCACGGATACCGTCTTGGAGGATGCGAACCGTATCCTCGGCATGGGGGCGGCCGAAACGATGGCCACCCTTCAGGAGCTGTTTGAGAAGGGCATAACCACCTACCACAGGACGGACAGCACGAGGGTATCCGACTACGGCAAGTTCTCCGTAGCCAAGCCCTACATCCTTGAGAGGTTCGGGGAGGACTACTTTACACCGAGGACGTGGGGGGAGGGGGGCGCCCACGAGTGCATAAGGCCCACCCGTCCCATCCCACCGGACACCCTCAAATCTATGGTCGCCGCCGGACTGCTGTCCTTCTCCTCCAAAAGGGCTTTGGACCTCTACGCCTTGGTGTTCCGTAGGTTCATGGCTTCGCAGATGCGAAAGGCGAGGGTGAGGACGGGGAGGTTAAAGGTCGGGGAACTGGCGGCTAACGTCGTCCTTGAGGTCCTTAGGGACGGCTTCAACCTCCTCTGGCCCACCTTCTCCGTATTCAACGGGGACAGGACGATCAAGGAGGTTAGGGTGGTAAAGGTGCCGAAGGCCCTACCTTACACCGAAGGGAGCCTGATACAGGAGATGAAGCGGAGGGGGCTGGGCAGGCCCTCCACCTACGCCCGGACGGTGGAGCTGCTCCTCAAGAGGGGATACGTCGTAAAGAGCAGGAGGGGGTTCCTCTACTCCACCCCCCTTGGGGAGAGGGTCTTCGCTTTCCTGATGGAGAGGTACTCCGAGTACTTGAGCGAGGACTTCACCAAGAGGATAGAGGAGGCTATGGACGAGATAGAGGAGGGGAAGCGGGACTGGAGGGAGGTCCTGAAGGAGATACACAGGATAAAGGCCGTACTCGGTTGAAGGGGACACCCGTCGGCCTTAAAATTTTGGATGTTCCTCCTCGCCTTCTTCAGCGTAAGGGACACGTGCGACTACCGGGACAGGTACGGGGTCAGGTACCGCTACTGCCACACCCTTGATATAGGGGGATTCCGGATCCCCTACGAGGGGTTTGACGAGGCCCTCAAGCCCCACAGGTTCCTCTCCTCCTCCTTTGACATCCACGCTTACAGCTACTACTACGCCACCGTCCTCTTGAAACGCCTTGGGGTACCGAGGGGGTACAGGTTCGCCCTCTTCCTGATAACGGGGATAGGTTGGGAGATGTTTGAAACCTACGGATGGCGTACCACCCCCGTAAGCATAACCGACCTCATCGCCAACACCCTCGGCTTCGCCCTTGGGGAGGTCGGGGGGGAGAGGCTCTCCCTTATCCTCGGACTCCAGCCCATACGGGAGTACCCAAAAACTTGGATCCAGAGGGGGGAAGTGAACGACGGAAGCCCCGCCTATATGCTCCTCGGACGGTTCAACACCAACTACTCACCGAGGACCCTCTACCTCCAACTAAACCTCGGCGACCTAAAGGCCCGCTTTGGCTACAACCTCGGAGCCTCCTTCAGAAAGGGCTACATATACTACCACCCCTACACCGAGAGGGGGATCCCATCCCTCTACCTCTCCCCGGATTTCCCCCACCTCTACGTCGGGAAGGTTCCCCTCCCACCGGTAGCGACGAAATTCCCGGCGGGTAGTCTGTGGTGCTTCTGGACGGCCAACCTCTTCCTTCAGGTGGAAGCCCTACACCTTTCCCTGCTATAATAAACGCTATGCTGCGGATAGACGACGGCACCAACTGGGCTTTGATTCTGGGGGCATCCTCCGGTTTCGGGGCAGCTACGGCCAAGAAATTGGCGGAATCCGGACTCAACATCCTCGGTGTCCATCTGGACAGGAGGGCGGCCCTGCCCAAGGTTGAGGCCCTCGTGGAGGAGCTGAAGTCCAAGGGGGTGAAGGTAAAGTACTTCAACACCAACGCCGCCGACGACCGCAAGAGGGCGAAGGTGATAGAGGAGATAAAGGAGTTGCTGGCTAAGGAGGGGGGTAAGATAAAGGTCCTGATGCACTCCCTCGCCTTCGGCACCCTGAAGCCCTACATCGGCGAGAAGCCGGAGGAGGACGTAACCCGCCAGAACCTTGAGATGACCATAGACATAATGGGGAACTCCCTCGTCTACTGGGTCAGGGACGTCTATAGGGCGGGTCTGTTTCACGAGGACGCCCGCGTCTTCGCTATGACGAGTGCGGGATCCCACCGGGTCTATCCGTCCTATGGACCCGTGTCGGCCGCCAAGGCCGTCCTTGAGTCCCACGTGCGGCAGTTGGCCTACGAGTTGGGCGGTAAGGGGATAAGGGTGAACGCCATTCAGGCCGGCGTTACGGATACCCCCGCCCTAAGGAAGATACCCGGCCACGAGGAGATGTTGGAGTGGGCGAAGAGGGCGAACCCGTCCGGCAGGCTCACCACACCGGAGGACGTCGCCAACGTCATAGCCCTCCTCTCCCGGCCGGAGGCCTACTGGATAAACGGGGCGGTAATACGGGTAGACGGCGGGGAGGACCTGATCTAACCGCCCACCACCTTGAGGCCCAGCTCCTCCAGCTGCTCCGGCGAGACGTCCGAAGGAGCCCCCTCAAAGAGGGCCACCCCCGTCGTGGTCTTGGGGAAGAGTATCACCTCCCTTATGGACTCCTCGCCGAGGCACATAGCCACGATGCGGTCCAGACCGAGGGCTATACCGCCATGAGGGGGCGCCCCCATCCGGAGGGAGTTTATCAGGAAGCCGAACCTCTCCTCTATCTCTTCTGTCGTCAGACCTATGAGTTTGAGGAGCCTCACCTGGAGGTCGGGGTCGTGGACCCTCACCGACCCGGAGCCTATCTCAACCCCGTTTATGACGAGGTCGTACTGCTTGCCGAGGATCCTCTGGGCCAGCTCGTCCATCTCCTCCCCACCCTTACCCTCCTTCAGGGCCTCCTCTATCTCGGAGAGGAGGGGGATATGCTCCTCGTAGGGGGAGGTGAAGATGTGGTGGGCCGGCTCTATCCTTCCCTCCTCGTAGTTCCACTGGAGGAGGGGGAAGTCCTTCACCCAGAGGAAGGCCCAATCCCTCTCCGGCTTCAGGAAGTTGTGGGCCACCGTCCTCCGGAACTCACCGAGGGACTCGTAGAAGGGGGTACCCTTACCGACGAAGACGAAGACCGTCTTCCCCTCGTAGGGTGTCAGGTCCGTATCCCTGACGAACTTCGCGAGGTTCCCGCTGGCCTTCCCACCGCTCACCTTGAACCACAGGAACTGGAACTCCTTCAGGAGCCTGTCTATCTGCCCTCGGCTCAGGCTGACGGGCAGTACGAGGGCCTTCACCCTGGCCCCCCGCTCAACGTTGGAGTCTATTATCCTGTTCCCCTTGCCAGAAAGTCTGTCCGTCCAGTCCTCGTACGCGATGGAGTACCTCAGATCCGGCTTGTCCGAGCCGTACCTCTCCATCACCTCGCGGTAGGTGAGCCTCGGAAAGGGGGGACTGACGTTCGCCCCCGCCCACCTGTTGAAGATCTCGGCTATGAGGCCCTCAATGAGGCCAAGGACGTCCTCGGGGTCGGAGACGAAGGACATCTCCAGGTCCAACTGCGTGAACTCCGGTTGCCTGTCCGCCCGCAGGTCCTCGTCCCTGAAGCACCGGGCTATCTGGAAGTACCTGTCAAACCCCGCCACCATCAGGACCTGCTTGTACAACTGGGGGGACTGGGGCAGGGCGTAGAACTTCCCCGGCTGGAGGCGGGCCGGAACTATGAAGTCCCTCGCCCCCTCCGGCGTACTCTTGGTGAGTATGGGGGTCTCCAGCTCGTAGAACCCCCTCTCCGATAGGTAGTTCCTGATGAAGAGGTTTATTTCGTGCCTGACCCTGAAGTTCCTCTGCATCTTGGGGCGGCGGAGGTCAAGGGGACGGAAACGCAGGCGGGCCTCCTCCGATGCCTTCACGTCGTCCTCCGGCTGGAAGGGGAGGGGTACGGCGCGGTTCAGGACCTCGTACTCCTCCACAGCCACCTCCACCTTCCCGCTCCTCCAGTCGCTCCGGAACTGGTCCTCCGGTCTCATCCTGACCTTCCCCCTGACTTTGACGACGTAGCCGTGGGCTATGTCTGGCCTGTCTCCCTCAAACACCACCTGAAGGCTCCCGTACCGATCCCTAAGGACGACGAAGGTCAGACCTCCTAACTCCCTCATAGCCACCACCCAGCCCGCTATGGTTATCTCCTTCCCGAGGAGGGTCTCGTCTACCTCACCGCACGTGTGGGTCCTGTGCATGGAGGCGATTCTAAGGTCGCCCGTAGGAGGCCCCCTTAAAATACCCCGGCCTCCGCTTATGGGGTTGGTCCTGGCCTTCGGCGTAGCCGTCTTGGAGAGCCTTAAGGACGCCCTCGGTAAGGTGGCGACCCGCTCCATACCTGTGGCCTCCCTCCTGGTCCTCTACAAACTCGTTGGCCTCCTCGTTGTCCTCCCCTTCGCCCTCCCCCACTTCGCCCACCTCCCTTGGGGAAGGCTCCTCCCCATCCTCACCCTCAACGCCCTCCTGAACGCCGCAGCCTTCTACCTGTACCTAAGGGCTATCGCCCTCTCCCCCCTGTCCCTAAGCGTCCCTATGTTGAGTTTCTCGCCGGTCTTCCTCCTCCTGACCTCCCGCCTCATCCTCGGAGAGGGTGTCCCCCTACCGGGGAAGTTGGGGGTGGGGTTGGTGGCCTTAGGTTCCTACGTCCTGAACGTCGGCGACGCCCGCTATGGCCTCCTAAGGCCCCTCCTATCCCTCTTGAGGGAACCCGGTTCCCGCCGTATGCTCCTGGTGGCCGCAATCTGGAGTATAACCGCCAACTTGGACCGTATAGGCGTAGGTTTGGCCAAGCCGATCGTGTGGGTCGCCCTGATGAGCGGGGCTGTCGCCCTCCTCCTACTGCCCCTCGCCTTGCCCTTGAGGTTGGAGAGGGGCCAGTTGAAGTTTCCCGTAGCTATGGGTGCAGCGGACGGGGTATCCGCCGCCCTTCAGATGTGGGCCATCCTCCTCGCCCCCGTTCCCTACGTCATCTCCATCAAACGCACCAGTATCCTCTTATCCTCCGTCCTCGGTCTCCTCCTCTTCGGTGAAGGAAGGGTTTGGGAGAGGGTGATGGGGGCCTCCCTGATGTTCATAGGGGCGGTGCTTATCGTCCTGTTGGGTTAGTTGGTCAGCGGATGAGCCATTACTCTGCGGACAGAACGATGCCCAATTTCAAGGGGCCGTTGCCATACATCTCCCCGAATTGGCGATTTCCGTCAATTTCGCTTCACATTCCTGAAGTTCAATCTTCCAGAGACGGACTGCGTGGAATTCGGGTATCCGGCGGTGGAAGGACGGTTTCCCTTCCTTAGACAGATCAGAGTCCGTTAATGGGGGGGTACAGGAAGCTTGAAGCGCGATTTGCGATTTCTTGAGGTGTAAGTTTCGGTTTCCTGAAGTCTGACTTCCAGTTTTTGGAAGTGATTTGTATTCGGCCGATGAGGTGATCCGGCTTTCAACAGGTCATTGGAGCGAGTTTCCCGTACTGCAGATGTCGGAACCTTAGACCCGGTTGGCTCCGGATTGATTTTTGAGTAGGTGAAACGTAGCCGACGTAATTGGAATTGCGAGAATCTTAAACCGGGAAGATCTATCTACCTGTCTCTCCACCTAACGAGGTGAAGGCCACCGTCAGGAGCCTTCTCAACAGGTACCTCACCGCCTCCTCCTTCATCCCCAACCGATCCCCCTCAACCTCCACCCTCCCCACCTCCTCACCCCATGGGGCCGATATGCAGTAGTAGAAGTACCCCTTACCGTTGAACTCCCCGCTCGTTGAGATCCCTACGTCTGCCCCTACGAGCCTCCTGACCCCCTCGGCCATCTCCCGGACGGTCTGGACGGAATAAACGGAGTACCTCTCAACCGTCTCCCTCCTGACACCCAGGACCTTAACCTTTACGTCCGTAGAGTAGGCCACGACTCCCCCTCGGAAGTAGTCGGAGGAGCCGGGTATGGAGGTTAGGGCGTGGGCGAGGGCCCCGCCCGTACAGGACTCGGCCGTTGCCACCGTCAAACCCTCGCCCACCAGTACCCTCTTGAGGCACCTAAGGTCCTCCATCAGAAGCCGGGCGTTATCTTGATGTCTATCTTACCCCCCTTCTTCCTCGCTAGATCGTTCAGCTCCTTGAGGAGGGCGTCCAGGTCCTCAACGCCGTACTTCTCGGCGTTCTCCCCGATGGTACCCCAGATGGGCGCCCCACAGGCTATGGCGGGTATGCCGTACTTGAAAAAGATATCCACCGAATCGGGGTACCGTAGGACGACCTCCTCAACCGTCGTATCGGGGGTGATCTCCATCTCCTACCTCCCTACGAGGACCCTGTGGTTCTCCGTTGAGTCCGTACTTATGAGGGACACGATCCGCGTAAAGACGTCGGACTTGACGAGGCCGTAGTTGGGCTTGAAGTAGGAGGTGTCCCTCATAGCGAGGTTGGCCGTACCGCTAAGGGATAGACATCCGGTCGTGTGGAAGTAGAGCATCAGGTAGTGCCTGTAGAGGACCTTGTAGACGCCGGTGTAGGTGTCCAGAGGGGTGGTTACGGTGGTGGTCTCCAAGACCCGACCGAAGGAGGAGTCTACGCTCAAGGAGTCAAAGTACACGTACAGGGTACAGCCGGACTGGGGACTTATGAGGGAGTCGGTCAAGGGGTAGGTGGCCGGCGTTATGGGGGTCCAGCTCTGGCCTACGGAGAGGGGCTTTACACCGATGAGGTAGTCAAGGACGAGGCCGAGGCTTATGGTGTCCATACCGAACCGTACCTGGAGGTAGAGGGAGTCGCCGTTGATCTTAAAGGTGTCGTCCCTAACCTGCCCGCTGGAGTACGTGGAGTCGCGGAAGGGTACGAAGTAGAAACCGCCGGAGGATATGCCGCTGAAGAAGGTGCGTTTTACGGTGTCCGTGGAGGAGCTGTCCGAGCTGTAGATGTATAAGCTATCCCTGTATATGAAGGTACTGTCCAAACCGAAGTAGGCGGCGGTACTCTCCGGTGCAGGGGAGGGGGAAGGCTCCGGACCGGGTCCGGGACCGGTAGTGGAGTCCTTCTTACAGGATGCGATGGCACCCACCAACAGGAACGCGAGTATAAACCTACGCATGATGGTGGAATTTTAAAGGCGGAGAGGTACCTACGTCAAGCGGGAATAAAAAATGGGGGCGTATCGCCCCCACCTATCTACGGGATCTGCCGCCTTAGGCTTCCTTGTGGCAGAACCACCAGTCGTAGCACTCGTACTCACCCTTCTGGGCGGTCTCAAGGCGGGCCTTGGCCTCCTCCACGCTCTTGGCGGGCGGTACTATGAGCCTGCCCCCTATCAGCTCGTTCTCCGGCCAGTTGGCGGGGACGGCGAGCTTCTTCTCGTCAAAGGTCTTCAGGGCCTTGAGGACGCGCACGATCTCCGGGATGTTCCGACCGATCTCCTGCGGGTAGTATATGATGGCGCGGATGGTGGCGTTGGGGTCTACGAAGAAAACGGCACGGACGGTGGTCGTGTCCTTGTTGGGGTGTATCAGGCCCAGCTCCTTGGAGACCTCAAGGGTGTGGTCGGCTATGATGGGGAACTCTATCTTCTGGCCGAGCTTCTCCTCTATCCACTCCACCCACTTGATGTGGGAGAAGACCTGGTCTACGGATAGACCTATCAGCTCGGCCCCCAGCTCGCGGAACTCGGGGTAGTGCTTCTGGAAGGAGTAGAACTCCGTCGTGCATACGGGGGTGAAGTCGGCGGGGTGGCTGAAGAGGATGAACCACTTCCCGGCGAAATGCTCCGGGAGCTTTATCTTACCATGGGTGGTCTCAACCTCTAACTCCGGAAACTTGTCTCCTATCAGCCTCATGCTCTTACCTCCTTTTTGCAGAGTGAGTATTCTAAGGCAGAATCCTGACCCGTGGGGTCAGTTTTAGAATACGGGGATATGGTGCGCGCCCGCCTTACGGTGATGTACAGGGACATAGATACCCTCGGTCACGTGAACAACGCCGTATATCTCTCCTACGTTGAGCATGCCCGTGTCCTGATGTTTGACGAGTACTTCCGGAAGTACGGGAACTTCCACTTCGTGATAGCCCGCGCCGAGATAGACTACCTCCGACCCCTCTTCCTGTTGGACGAGGTTGAGGTGGTGGCGTGGGTGTCTCACATAGGGAGGACGAGCTTCACGATAGAGTACGAGGTGTATAACGGCAGAGGGGAGCTGTGCGCCCGCGCCAAGACCGTACAGGTAGCCTACGACCCCGAAACCCGAAGTAAGCGGGACATAGACCCCGTCTTCCTCCGCTACCTCAAGTCCCACCTCCGGGAAGGAGGTTCTCAATAGCCCTCTCAAGCTCCCCCACGTCCACCCCCTTGCCTATCCACCGCTTAACCACCCTGCCCGTCGGTGAGACGAGGACGTAGGAGGGTACCCCAAGGATGGAGAAGGCGGAGAAGACGTATCCCCCGTTGGGTACGACCGGGTAGGGTAGGGATAGGTCTCCAAGCCTCTCCGGAGGCTCCTCGCTTACGGCGAGGAGGGTGAAGGGTCTGTCCCGTAGCCTCTCAAAGAGGGAGGATAGGGCGGGTATCTGTTCCCTACAGACGGAGCAGGTGCTGCTCCAGAAGACGAGGAGGACGACCTTTCCCCTTAGGGCGTTGAGGCGGAGCGTATCACCGCTTAGGGTTCGTACGAGGAGGTTGGGAACCTTCGGATAGATGACGGGGAGGTCGCCGCCGAGGGCCTCAAGGGTCCGGAGGGCGGAGGTGTCGCCATAGACCGCCCATACGTATCCCATAGCCTTCAGGAAGGAGGAGGTATCCCCGGAGTACAGGGAGGCCCAGGCGAAGTCGTACAGGTGGAGACCGAGGAGGGAAGGGTCCAAGGAGAAGGCCGGGCGGAGGAGGGAGACTATACCGTTCCAGTTCCCCGTCGCCCTGTAGTACTCCAGACGGTACCGGTACGTCGGACCGAGGAGGACGGAGAGGGTGTCCGGCCTCTCCCCCCAGGTGAGGAGGTCCAAGGCGACGGAACGGGGGGATGATAGGGAATCCAACGTGTCCATCACTGCCCTCGCACCGATGGTATCCCCCCGGCGGAGGTGGAGTCTTAGGAGGGTGGCGTAGTCGTGGATGGTCTTGAGGCTGTCGGGTATCCGGGATAGGTACTCCCTTACGTACCTCTGCGGCTCCCACCCCTCCCTCTCCGCCCTCGTCCGGAGGGCGAGCCTGATGCCGGGGTAAGGCCCCAGGTCCTCAACGCACACCTCCTCTGCTTTTACGACGGGGAGGGAGTCGTAGGTTAGTCTGTTCCCCTTTATACGGATAACCACACCTTCCTCTGTGTTCCCCTCAACCTTCCTTACGGACATCCTCAAGGGGGAACCGGCGTAGGTACCTACCAGCGAAACCTCACCTTTCCTACCGCAGGCTACGGACAGGAGGAGGGCAACCGCCCACCACCCCCTCACTTCTTCTTCTTCATACCCCGCAGCCTCCAGTCAAGGACCAACGAGGACACTACGAATATGGAGGAGTAGGTACCCACGACCACGCCGATGGTCAGGATGAAGGCGAAGTTGAAGAGGACGGGGCCGCCAAAGAGGAGGAGGATGAAGACGACCACAAACGTGGTGAAGGAGGTTATGACCGTACGGGAGAGGGTGGAGTTGATGGCGTCGTTGAATATCCTCTCCAAGTCCTTGGGTGAGACGTCCACAAGTCTGAAGCGTCCAAGGTACTCCCTAACGCGGTCGGCCACCACTATGGAGTCGTTGATGGAATAACCGATGAGGGTCAGGAGGGCGGCTATTACCGTCATATCCGTCTCAAAACCGAAGAGGGAGTGTATCCCCCAGGTGATAATGACGTCGTGGAAGAGAGCGAGGGTGGCTGCTATACCGAAGAGTATGTCAAACCTCAACCAGATATAGAACAGGATGACGATGAGTCCTACGACCGTTAGGATTATGGCTTTCTCCCGCAGCTCCGCCCCTATCTTTGGACCAACGTGTTCGGCCCGGTCAAGACGCACCTTCTTACCCAGTATTCTCTCAAGCCCCTTGACGAGGCTGTCGGGTTCAACGTCCTCCTTGTACTTTATGAGGAACTCGTTGGCCATTCCAACGTTCTGGATCTCCGCCCTTATACCCATCTTGAGGGTGGCGTTTCTCACCTCTTCTATTGGGGCCTCTACGTGTATCTGGACGAGCCTTCCACCGGTGAAGTCTATGGACCACGCCTGCCTCAAGCCGATGGCCGAGCCGAGGGGGGTAAGTCGTAGGAGAAGGGAGATGAGTCCTATGACGATGAGGGTACCGGATATGAGGTATGCTATCCTCCTCTTCCCCATGAAGTCTATGTTCGGATTTTCAAGCCACTTTATTCTCATCTCTTTTGACCTCCTTTATATGGCAACGGCCTGCCACTTCCTGTCCTCTATGAGGTATCCGAAGATCCAGCGGGTCATCACGATGGAGGTGAAGAGGTTTACCAGGATACCGATGGAGAGAACTATGGCGAATCCCCTTATGGGACCGACGCCGAGGAACATCAGGACGATGGCCGTCAACAGGGTCGTTATGTTGGCATCTAGGATGGTACGGGTGGCGTTGGAGTACCCCACCTCAAGGGCGGTGCGGAAGGACTTACCCTTGCGAAGTTCCTCCCTGATACGCTCGAATATCAGGACGTTCGCATCCACGGCCATACCCACGGTCAGGATCAAGCCAGCCATACCGGGCATAGTGAGAGTGGCGTTGAGCATGGCCATTATGTCCAAGATGAAGATGAGGTTGGCGAAGAGGGCGATTACGGCGATGACGCCGGCGACCCTGTAGTAGAGGATCATAAAGAGAACCACGAGAGCGAAAGCTATGGCGAGGGAGATCATCCCACGGCGGATGGAGTCGGCACCGAGGGTGGGACCGACTATCCTCTCCTCCTCAATTTTGACGGGGACGGGTAGGGCGCCCGCCCGAAGTATGGCGGCGAGGTCCTGGGCCTCCTGGAGGGTGGGGATCCCCGTTATCTGGGCGTTCCCGGTCGGTATCCTCTCCTGAATCCTCGGTGCGGACTGTACCACACCGTCCAGGACTATGGCCAGCCTCTTACCCACGTTCTCGCCGGTTATCCGGGCGAATATAACGGCACCGGTCCTGTCAAACGTTATATGCACCACGGGTTGCCCCGCCATCTGCTGCTGGCCGAGGGTTGCACTCGCATCCACGAGGTGTGCCCCCGTGAGGGGAGTTCTCTTCTGGACGAGGAAGAGCTTTCTGACCTTCTTTCCGTCCTTGGTCTGAACCGTCCTACCCCAGAGGATCTCGTAGCCCGGAGGTACGAGCCTCTTCACCTCCGGGAGGTTGAGTATGCTGTCCACCTTCTCCCAGTTCTCCTCCGGTACGGCCACGTCCCCCTCGTAGCCGATGAGGAGGCGGGTAAAGGGACCGGCCTTTGAGGTATCGGCCACGGCCCCCTTCTCCTTGCGGAGGAGGTCATCGACGCTCTTCAGGAAATCGGCAAAGACCTTATCGTCGGCGAGGAGTTTGAACTCAAGTAGGGCCGTCTTACCTATAATGTTCCTCGCCCTTTCCTTACTGACCACGCCGGGGAGCTGCACTATCACCCTGTCCTCCCCGACCTTCTGGATAACCGGCTCAAATACACCCAACTGGTCCACCCTGTTCCGTATGACCTCAACGACCCTGTCGGCCGCATCCTTCAACCTCTCCGGGTCCTTCACCTTACTCTTATCCACGGACAGGACTATGTACATCCCTCCCTGAATGTCAAGGCCGAGGTTTAAAGCCCGTTTCTTCAGCTGGAAGAGGGCCTGACGGCCCATCTTCTCCTTCTCCGACTCGCTCATCGTCAGCAACTTGTACGTGGGCATAAGGAGATAGATACCCCCGGCGAAGAGCGCCACTATGAGACCTAACCTCCACAGGTACTTACCGGACATGAGCCGGGGATTATAGCCCCGAAAAGGAGGCGTATGCCCCGACGTCAGGCGGCCCCTTTAGAATTCCCCGTGATCTTCAGAACGGCTTCCGACGGGGAGACGGAGCTGCTCGGTGGGTACCTCTTCTGCAGGCTCGCCGGTAGGTACCGTACCTTCCTCCTTTACGGAGATATGGGGAGCGGTAAGACCACCTTCGTCAGGGGTTTCGTCCGGGCAGCGGGGTACGAGGGGGTCCGCAGCCCCACCTTTACTATGGTGACGGTCTATCCGACCCGCTACGGGCCTGTCCACCACGTGGATCTCTACCGCCTCCTCGGTGAGGAGGACTTCTATACCCTCGGCCTGTTGGACGTCTTAGGGAGGGATATAGTGGTCGTGGAGTGGGCGGAGAGGTTGCCTACGGACGTGGAGGGGGTGCGGGTGCGGTTCCGTACCTTGAGCGAGGAAGAGCGGGAGGTGGAGGTTAGCCTCCCTTAAAATATGTTCCTATGCTTTACCTTTACCCAATCTTTCAGTTCGGCACGGTTTCGCTCACCCACTACAACCTATGGGTTGATACGGTGCGCAAGTCCGGATACACCTTGAGCTACCAGAGGTCCGGCTTAGGGTTCGGCCTTGGCGTCGGTTTGAGGTTCTCCCTGTTTGAGGTGGGGGTGGAGCCGGGACTCCTCTACACCTCCTCGGCGAGTGGAGACTCCGAGCCTATAGCCGGTGCCGATACGTACTACTACCGTAGGCACACCCTTACGAACTTCATCTTCGCCGTACCCGTCGGGATATCCTATCCCCTAACGGAGTCCTTCCGCTTCTACGGTGGGGCGAAGTTCCTCCTCGGCTTCTCTAACCTCTCCGTCTACGATTCCCTCCACGTTACCGTCCTAAACCTCCACAGTTGGTCAGCTCAAGACGCCTCTATGTCCTCCTCCTCGGCCGGGATGGGGGTCTACGTCGGCGGGGACTTCGCCGTCTCCGATGCTCTTACCTTCTTCCTTAGGGCGGGGTACGAGGTCCTCTCCTTCTCCGGGTACAAAGGGGAGTACGTATCCCGAGACTCCAACGACAAGACCGACCGAGGCTCGGCTTACTGGGTCTTCAATCCCAAGGACAGATCCCTCTATGTAAAGGACGAGCCTCCCAAGAACGACGAGATCTACGCCAAGGAGGATCTGAACGGTTTCCGGATCTCCCTAGGGTTGAAGTTCTTCGTGGGGAGGTGATGAGGGGATGAAGGTTCTGGTAGTGGGGAAAGGGGGCAGGGAGAGTGCCATAGTCTGGAAACTCGCCCAATCAAAGGTCGGGTTTGAGATATACACCGCCCCCGGAAACCCCTTTACCGCTCGCTACGGTCGGAACGTCCCAATAAGCGAGAGGGACGTAGCCGGCCTAATAAACTTCGCCTTGGACGAGGGTATAGACCTGATCTTCCCCGGTGGGGAGACGGCCATAGCCTTGGGGATAGCGGACGAGGGGGAGAGGAGGGGGATAGCCGTCCTGGCACCTAAGAGGGACGCCGCCCGTCTGGAGGCCAGTAAGATCTGGGCGAAGAGTTTCGCCAAGAGGTACAGGGTGCCGACGGCTGACTTTGAGGTCTTCACGGAGGAGGAGTTTGAGGATGCGGTGGAGTACGTAAAGGGGCAGAGGTTTCCAATAGTCATAAAGGCTGACGGCCTCGCCGGGGGTAAGGGGGTGGTCATAGCCCGGAGCGTAGGGGAAGCCATAAACACCTTAGACCAGTTCATCAACAGGGGGAAGTTCGGGGAGGCCTCCAAGAGGGTGGTGATAGAGCGGTTCCTAAGGGGGGAGGAGGCCTCCGTCTTCGCCCTCGCCGATGGCAACCGCTGGAAGGTCTTCGCCTACGCCAGGGACTACAAGAGGCTCAAAGACGGGGACGACGGCCCCAACACCGGTGGGATGGGTTCCATATCCCCCGTGGTACTTGACGATGAGACCAAGGCCCTGATAGAGGAGAACGTGGTCAGGCGCACCTTTGAGGGTCTGCAACACGAGGGCCTGAAGTACAAGGGCTTCCTCTACTTCGGCCTGATGCTGACGGAGAACGGCCCCTTCGTCCTTGAGTACAACGTCCGGTTGGGGGACCCTGAAACCCAGGCCATAATGCCCACCTTGGAGTACGATTTCGGCGAGTTGATCCTCTCCGCCGCCTTTGGAAACCTCAAGGAGGAACTCGTAGAGGAGCCTAAGAAGTTCTCCTGCTGTGTCGTAGCCGCCTCCAAGGGCTACCCGGAGAGGCCCATAACCGGATTCCCGATAGAGGGGATAGAGGAGGCCGAGAGGGTGGCGGATGCCGTCTTTTTGGCCGGCGTTAAGGAAGAGGACGGACGGCTCGTAACGGCGGGGGGGAGGGTTCTATCCGTCGTAGCCACGGGACCCACCCTTGAGGAGGCCAGAAGGAGGTCCTACGAGGCTATAGGAAAGATACACTTTGAGGGTATGCACTACCGGAGGGATATAGGGCTGTGAGGCTACGGGTGGCCGAGGTGTGCATCTACGGTAGGGACCTAAAACGGATGAGGGAGTTCTACTCCTCGCTGTTAAACACATCCCCTGTAGCCGAGGAGGAGGGGAGGCACGTCTTCTTCCGACTGGGGGACGTTATGCTCCTCATATTCAACCCGGACAAGACGAGGGAGAGCGAGGACGTACCTCCCCACGGCTGCTACGGTCCCTCCCACGTAGCCTTCTACACCTCCGAGAGGGAGTACGGAGCCTGGAGGGAGAGGCTCAAGGAGATGGGAGTAGAGATAGAGATGGAAAGGACGTGGCCCTCCGGCGGTCGCTCCCTGTACTTCAGGGATCCGGAGGGAAATTCCGTGGAGATAACTACTCCCTCCACGTGGTCGGGGTTATAATAACCTTCCGGAGGTTCAGATGCTTGATTTCATCGTAGTAGCCGTTTTTACTTTCGCCCTTCTCGTCTTCTTCTTCCTCTTTCCGGAGAAGAAAGAGGGCGGGAGGCTCTGGAGGGCCACCATCACACCTCTGGCCTCCATCATAGGGAGCGGGTACCTCGTCTCTGCCCCTCTCCTGTACTTCGTAATGGGCATCCACGCCATATTCGGCATGCTCGCCATAGTGATTCTGGCCTATCTTATAGGCGGAGCTATAAGGTACAACATCCTGCACGCCGAGCCGGTCATATACGGAAAGGAGAGGTCAAGGTTCGCCGTTATGTTGAGGGAGACGGAGAGTCTCTCAAACCTCGTCATATCTCTCGCCTATATGATATCAACCACCTTCTACCTCCGCCTCCTCTCGGCTTTCATCTTCTCCGGATTCTTCGGTAGGAATCCGACGTACGAGAATCTCCTGACTACGGTACTTTTAGCCTTTATAGGTATAGCCGGTTATTTAAAGGGTCTAAATTTTCTTGAATTTCTGGAAAAATACGCTGTAAGCCTCAAACTTTCCGTTATAACTGCCTTCTTAACTGGACTCTTCCTGTACGACCTCCACCACCTTAAGGTCGTAGGTGAGGCCAAACCCGTGGATTTTGAGGCCCTTCAGATTCTGGCCGGGATCCTCCTGATAGTGCAGGGGTTTGAGACCTCCAAGTACCTCGGCGAGGAGTACACGCCCCAGGAGAGGGTCAAGAGTATGAGGTTGGCCCAGCTGATTTCGGGGGGTATATACCTCG
>WGAN01000006.1 GCA_015494805.1 Caldifarciminota bacterium | reverse complement strand
TTCCCCGGTGAGTACCCCTACACCCGCGGGCCGTACTACAACATGTACAGGGGCCGGCCCTGGACCATAAGGCAGTTCGCCGGTTTCGGTAGGGCGAAGGACACGAACGAGCGTTTCAAGTACCTGATATCGGTCGGTCAGACCGGTCTCTCAACGGCCTTTGACATGCCCACCCTGATGGGGTACGACTCCGACCACCCCATGGCCGAGGGAGAGGTCGGAAGGGAGGGGGTGGCCGTTGATACCCTGGCCGACTTTGAGATCCTGTTTGACGGCATAAACCTCGGGGAGGTCTCCGTCTCCTTCACCATAAACGCCCCCGCCATCTTCATCTACGCCCTCTACCTCGCCGTCGCCGAGAAGCAGGGGGTACCCTGGGAGAAGCTCCGCGGCACCCTCCAGAACGACATGCTCAAGGAGTTCCACGCCCAGAACGAGTGGATATTCCCACCCGGTCCCTCCGTCAAGCTCGTGACGGACATCGTTGAGTTCTCCACCTACCACACCCCCAAGTTCAACACCATATCCATATCCGGGTACCACATCCGGGAGGCGGGTTCCACGGCGGCCCAGGAACTGGCCTTCACCCTCGCAGACGGCTTCGCGTACGTTGAGGCCGGAATACGCCGTGGTTTGGACGTGGACGCCTTCGCTCCCCGCCTATCCTTCTTCTTCAACTCCCACCTTGACTTCTTTGAGGAGATAGCGAAGTTCAGGGCGGCCCGCCGGATATGGGCGAGGGAGATGAGGTACCGCTACGGTGCCAAGAAGCCCGAAAGCTGGCGTCTCCGCTTCCACACCCAGACGGCCGGATGCTCCCTCACTGCCCAGCAGCCCCTCGTTAATATCGTCAGGACGGCCTTTGAGGCCCTCGCCGCCGTCCTTGGCGGTACCCAGAGCTTGCATACCAACTCCTACGACGAGGCGCTGCAGCTTCCCTCCAAGGAGGCCGTGACCATAGCCGTGAGGACGCAGCAGGTCATCCTTCACGAGATAGGGGTGGCCAACACCATAGACCCCCTCGCTGGTTCCTACTTCGTGGAGTGGCTCACGGACGAGATGGAGAGGCAGGCCTACGAGTACTTTGACAAGATCCTTGACCTCGGAAGCGGCTCCTTCCTTGACGGGGTGCTTAAAGGTATAGACCTCGGATTCTTCAAGAAGGAGATAGCCGACGCCGCCTATGAGTTCCAGAAGAGGGTTGAGGAGGGGGACTTCATCTGGGTCGGCGTGAACGCCTATCAGGAGGACGTACCCCTTGAGGTTCCCAAGTTCTACGTGGACCCGAAGATAGAGGAGGAGCAGAGGGCCTTCGTCAAGAGGATAAGGGAGACGAGGGACAACTACGCCGTTAAGGAGGCCCTGAAGAGGCTGAAGGAGGCCGCCAGGAGGGGCGAGAACCTCGTACCCTACTTCGTGGAGGCCGTGAAGGTCTACGCCACCGAAGGGGAGCTGATGGACGCCTTAAAGGAGGTGTACGGCACCTACAGGGAGAACCTCATCCTGTAGAGCCTCCTCGCCAGCCGCCTTATGTGGCACTCTATCTCGTCGCGGGCTTTACGGTAGGTCCGTAGGTCGCCGCCGTAGGGGTCGGGGACGTCCCAGACCTCGTGATACTTGCCCGGTACGTACGGGCATTTATCGCCAGAGCAGACGGTTATGACGACGTCCCACTCTATAGGGGGCAGTTCCCATATGCCCTTTGACCTCTGCCCGGATATGTCTATCCCCACCTCGGCCATGACCTCAATTGCCCTCGGATGGACGAAACCCTCCGGTTTGGAACCGGCCGAGAACACGTTCGTCCCTTTGAGATAACGCCGGGCAAAACCCTCGGCAATCTGGCTGCGGCAGGAGTTCCCCTTACAGAGGAAGAGGACGTTCATCGGGCGACGATTCTAAGACCGCCCGAACTGC
Organism: Caldifarciminota bacterium; assembly: GCA_015494805.1. Taxonomy (GTDB): domain Bacteria; phylum Hydrothermota; class Hydrothermia; order LBFQ01; family LBFQ01; genus JAADCS01. The sequence continues at coordinate 3,858 of WGAN01000006.1, read as the reverse complement.
ACCCCGTAGGGGCGGTGGGATCTTGCCGGAATAGGATGGCGATTAAGGGATGAGACGAGGGGAGAGCCGTTGGTATTCAAAAAGATAGAAGGGGATAGAGGGATTGACAGGCCCGGTAGCTATGGAGTTGATGGGAATGTGAAGCTCCACCGTGGGGGATACCCATAGAATTTTGTAATGGAAAAAGTCCGAGCAACGGGTACTACGAGAGGGAGGTGAGGTCGTTAGGGGAGAAGGAGAGTGTAAAGGTACCGAGGACGAGGAAGGGAGGGTTTCGTAGTGCGTTGTTGCCGATAGGGGAGGACGAGGTGGCCCTCGTGTATCTGGAGGGGCTATCATAAGGACTTGTAGTATTATCGCGACAGGTACGAGAAGTTCGTTCTCTACGAGAAGTACGGCGTCAGGGAGTACTAGATAGTCCTGCCCCGTGAGAAGGTGAGGTATGGTGTTTGAAAGATGGTAGGTACGTCCTCCACACCGTCGCCGCTGGCAACGGAGAGGTTGAGTCTTGCGTCCTCAAAGGCCTTAAGATAAAGGTTGAGGAAGTTTTGAAGTGAAAGAAACCGTACCTGCGGGTGGCCTCCTATAGGCCGAGTTCCAGCTCCCTTATGAAACGGAGGTTTTCCCTCCACTTCTTCTTCACCTTCACCCACAGCTCCAGATATACCTTCCTTCCGAGCAGGGCCTCTATCTGCTTCCTCGCCTCTATCCCCACCCTCTTTATGGCCCTTCCCTTGTGGCCGATTATTATAGCTTTCTGCGAGGGCCTCTCAACGTATATGACGGCGCGGATGTAGATGGGTTTGTTGGGATCCTCCGGCTCCCTGAACTCCTCCACCTTCACCGCCGTGGAGTACGGCACCTCCTCCCTGTAATGGACGAATATCCTCTCCCGGATGATCTCGGCGATTATGAAGCGGAGGGGCTTGTCCGTTATCTCATCGCCCGGATAGAAGGGTAGGCCTTCGGGTAAGTGCCTCTTTATGGCCTCTAAGAGGATATCTAGACCGTCCCCCTTGAGGGCGCTTATTGGGACTACCTCGGCGAAATCGTACATACTGGCGTACTGTTGGATTATGGGGAGTAGGACGTTCTTGTGTATGGTGTCTATCTTATTTATTACGAGAATTACCGGCTTTTTATCCGGAGACTTCTTAAACTCCTCTATTAGTGCCTCCTCTATATCTCCGGGGGGTTTTGGTTCCACCACCATAAGGACGACATCCGCCTCGGCCATGGCGGTCTTGGCTTCCTTGAGCATGTAGTCGTGGAGGGCGTACTTGCTCTTCTGAAGTATCCCAGGGGTATCCACCAGAATCACCTGGGCGTCCTCGTCGGTTATTATGCCTATGATCTTAAACCGGCTCGTCTGGGGTTTGGGGCTGACGGCCGAGACCTTGAACTTCAAAAGGGCGTTTACGAGGGTGGATTTCCCCACGTTCGGCCGCCCTATAACGGCTACAAATCCTACCTTCACGTTAATGATTCTACGGCGGATGAAGGTCGTTGGATTACAGACGGGGGGATACCCAAGGTAGAAGAAGAGGAAGGAAAAGGAAGATGAGCAAGGAAGAGGGAAGGATGAGGGAGATGGCGTACGAGATAGTGGAGGGGGTAGGGTTTGAGAAGGCGATAAGGGCAGAGAGGGAGAGGTACAGGGAGGAGCATCCGGAGCATTTCCAAGGTATTACACCGATAGGGGGACGTTCTAACCATCCTCTACCCCCGTTACAAGATTTTGAACAGCCCCTTCCGGAACCCGGTTTCAAATGGAAATCGCCAAATTCCTATTGAGAACCGGATGTGGTCCTACGGTGGGATACGTAGTCACTCCATCAGCAGAAATCCCTAGAATCTTAAAGGCGACCTTTCAGCTTACGAAAATGATCCTTTATGTTCCTTGAATAGGGATTAGCGGTTTCTTAAAGGGTAAGTTTCATATTTTGAAAATGGGTTCATCTTTCGTCAAAGGCCGGACGGGAGAAACGCCCATCGGGGGATGTATCACCTCATCCGCCGAATACCCTTTCCAATTCTTAAGTTGTGTGTTTCAAATCGGATTGAACCTATGGGGGTGAATTTGTGAAAGTACGGGGTTCATTTAGGCTATCCCTCCATCGGTGTAATCCCTCCGCCGATAACCGCCTTAGAATACGTTTATGTTGAAGGTCGGCGATGTCGCTCCGGACTTCGTCCTCAAAGACGCCGATGGCAACGACGTCAAACTCTCCGACTTCCGAGGTAAGTGGGTCGTCCTCTACTTCTACCCGAAGGACAACACCCCCGGCTGCACCAAAGAGGCCGTAGGTTTCACCGAGTTAGCCGGGGAGTTTGAGAGACTTGGGGCTGTGGTGATAGGGGTCAGTCCGGACCCTCCCGACAGGCACGCCCGCTTCATACGGAAGCACAACCTCCGCGTTAGGCTCCTAAGCGATACGGAGAAGGAAGTCCTGAAGGCGTACGGGGCCTGGGGAAAGAAAAAACGGTTCGGCAGGGAGTACGAGGGGGTGATAAGGAGTACGTACCTGATAGACCCGGAGGGGAAGGTGGCCTATGTATGGCCCAAGGTAAAGGTGGAGGGCCACGCCCAGGAGGTCTTGGAGACCCTGAAGAGGCTCAAGGAGGAGAGGGCTAAGGGGCCTTGAGGATGACGCCGCGGCGGGTGGTCTTGAAGAAGGATACGAGGTGGGCGATGTGGGGATCCTCCGGATAGCGTTCACTTAAGATTTGGAGGGCCTCCTCCAAGGGTAGGGAGGACCTGTAGATGGTCCTGTAAGCCTCCTTGAGGACTGCTATTTCCTCCCGTGAGAAACCAGCCCGCCGTAGGCCAACGAGGTTGAGACCCACCACCTTGGGGTCGTACCCTACGGTCATAAAGTAGGGAGGGGCGTCCCTGTTGAGGCGGGTCATACCGCCCACCATAGCCAGTTCCCCCACCCGCGCCCACTGGTGTATCCCGAGAACGCCGGAGACGAAGGCCCTCCTCTCCACTACGACATAGCCGGCCAGTTGGGCGGAGTTGGCCACTATCACGCCGTCCCCCACCTCGCAGTTGTGGGCGATATGGACGTAGGCCATCAGGTACGTCCCGTTCCCCACGACCGTCCTCTTTCCCTCCCCAGAGGCCCGGTGGATGGTGACGAACTCCCTTATGACGTTTCCATCCCCTATTACGACTTCCGTCTCCTCCCCCCTGTAGGACAGGTCTTGGGGAGGTTGCCCGATGGAAACGGAGTGGTGGATGCGGTTGTTCTTTCCTATACGCACCCTCCCCACTATGTGGGTGTATGCCCCTACCTTCGTACCTTCGCCAATGACGACGTCCCCGGAGACGAAGGCGTACGGCCCTATCTCAACGCCATCACCGAGGACCACCTTACCCTCAAGTATGGCTGTGGGATGGACCTTGACACTCACAGGTACCTCTCTGCTATGGTCTCGTAGGGGAAGGTGAAGGCCCGGAACACCCTCAACTTGGCCTCCATATGGGCGAAGGTGCGGATCAGGTTCGCGTACAGGACGGGGTCCTCCTCCTTTATACGGCCGATGGGCTTCCCGTCCACCTCCTGATCCATCAGGGTGTTGTAGAAGCGGGCGAGTTCCACGTAGTTGACCGGGTCCGGAACCCCTTCGGGCTTAAAGAAGGGCTTAGGCTCGTAATCCTCGCCCACGTACTCCTTCGGTGGATAGTACAGGTAGGTGTCCCTCATAGACGGGTGGATGTACTCCTTTAGGAACTCGTAGGTCGCCTTTATCCTGCTCCAAGAGGGGGCGAAGACCTGAACGAACAGCATACGCTTTATGGGCAGAAGGTCCAGAACGGCGAGGTAGGGGAAGGGACGGTAGCGGGGGGAGGGG
>WGAN01000005.1 GCA_015494805.1 Caldifarciminota bacterium | reverse complement strand
GACCCCCACCCGGAACTGGGGATAAGCGGCGTTGAGGTGGTCTTTACGGTACTGCATGCCGGAGGGAAGTTTGACAGGAAAGCCTACCAGGTGTCCGGAGGTCTCCACGGCGTAGGGGCCTCCGTCGTGAACGCCCTCTCCGAGTGGACGGAGGTGGTGGTAAAGCGGGACGGGAAGGTCTGGAAGGCCCGCTTCAGTAGGGGGGAGGTAGTGGAACCCCTCCACGTTATAGGTGAGGCGGAGGGGACGGGAACCTTCGTCAGGTTCAAGCCTGACCCGGAGATCTTCGGAAAACAGGAGTGGGACAAAGACTTCATAAGGAACAGGCTCCGGGAACTCTCCTACCTCGTCTCCGGCGTCAGGTTCGTCTTCAGGGACGAGACCACAGGCGAAGAGGAGACGTACGAGAGCGGGGGTCTGGTGGACTTCCTCCTGTACGTGGATGAGGGGAACCAGCCCCTCTTCTCCCCACCCTTCTACGTCAAGAAGCGGGAGGGGGATTACGAGCTGGAGTTGGCCCTACACTACACGGAGACCGATGACGAGAGGATACTGTCCTTCGTCAACACCATCCAGACTACGGAGGGAGGTACCCACGTCACGGGGCTTAGGGCCGCCCTCACCAAGACCATAAACGAGTACGCCCAGGCCCACAACATGCTGAAGGACCTGAAGGGAAAGACCCTGTCCGGTGAGGACGTGAGGGAGGGGATTACGGCTATACTCCACGTGAAGCTCCCGGAGCCGCAGTTTGAGGGGCAGACCAAGACCAAGCTCGGAACGGCGGCGGCCCGTACCTTCGTTGAGAGCATCGTAGCCAAGGAGTTCAGGAGGTTCCTTGAGGAGAACCCCAAGGCCGCCCAGGCCATAATCCAGAAGGCCATCCTCGCCGCCAAGTCAAGGGCGGCCGCCCGCAAGGCGAGGGAACTGGTCAAACGGAAGAGTTTCCTTGAGTCGGATACCCTCCCCGGAAAGCTGGCCGACTGCATAACCAAGGACCCGAAGGAGGCGGAACTCTTCATCGTTGAGGGTGATTCGGCCGGAGGCTCCGCCAAGCAGGCGAGGGACCGCCGGACCCAGGCCATACTACCCATAAGGGGTAAGATAAGGAACGTTGAGAAGGCGGAGACGGTTAAGGTCCTGTCCAACGCCGAGGTGAGAGCCATAATCAGTGCCATAGGCTGCGGGATAAAGGACGAGTGCGACCCCTCCAAGTCCCGCTACGGCAAGATAATCATAATGAGCGACGCCGACGTAGACGGCGCCCACATCCGGACCCTCCTCCTCACCCTCTTCTGGCGGTTTATGAAGCCCCTTGTGGAGCAGGGATACATATACATCGCTATGCCGCCCCTCTACCGGGTTCAGAAGGGCAAGCAGGTCCGGTACCTATACTCCGACGAGGAGTTGGAGGAGGTCAGGCGGGAGTGGGGGGACAACATCACCGTCCAGAGGTACAAGGGACTGGGTGAGATGAACCCGGAGCAGCTCTGGGAGACCACTATGAACCCCAAGACCCGTACCCTCAAGAAGGTCACCGTTGAGGACGCCGTAGAGGCCGACCACCTCTTCTCCGTCCTGATGGGTAAGGTCGTGGAGCGTCGCAGGGAGTTCATAGAGAGGAACGCCCAGTTCGTCAAGAACCTGGACGTCTGACGTGTTAGCAGACCTCCTCGTAGGTTTAAGAGACGTACATATCGCCTTCAACCTCTTCTCCTACATCACCTTCCGCTCCGCCGTCGCCTTCGTCCTATCCTTCCTCCTCTCCTACCTCCTCCTCGGCTGGTACATAAGGCGGTTCGGAGATAGCCTGTACGAGCGTATATCCGAGGACGTCCCGGAGAGGCACCGCAAGAAGGAGGGTACCCCCTCCTCCGGTGGCCTTATATTCGTACCCGTCGCCCTCATCACTACGCTGGCGATGGCCTCCCCCGTCCCCGCCGTCCTCATGGCCGTCTTCACGACGGCCGTTATGGGGGCGATGGGCTTTATAGACGACCTCTCTAAGCTCCGGCGGAGGGACAAGAAGGGGGGCCTCTCCAAGAGGGTGAAGCTCCTCTTTCAGCTCGGTCTCGGCCTCATCTTCGCCTTCGTCGCCCTCCGCATCTTTGGGGAGAAGGCCTTCACGACCCAGGTCCTCTTCCTGAAGAACTACTTCATCTATATGGGGTGGTTGTACGTCCTCTTCGTCGCCCTCGTCCTCGCCGGCACGGCCAACGGCGTCAACCTAACCGACGGACTGGACGGCCTGGCTGCGGGCGTCGTCCTCTTCCCCCTCGTTATCTTCGGCATCATAGCATACGTTGAGGGGAACGTAAAGTTCGCCACCTACCTGAACCTCCTCTACATCAAGGACGCCGGGCAGCTCGTAATCTTTGCCTCCTCCCTCGCCGGTTCCCTCGTGGCCTTCCTCTGGTACAACACTCACCCCGCCGAGGTCTTCATGGGAGACACCGGTTCGCAGGCCATAGGTGGGGCGTTGGCCTCCCTCGCCATCCTGACGAAGCAGGAGCTTCTTTTGGCCATCGCCGGCGGTGTCCTCGTCCTTGAGACCCTGTCCGTCGCCCTCCAGATATGGTACTTCCGCATCACCGGAGGAAAGAGGCTCTTCCTGATGGCTCCCCTCCACCACCACTTTGAGAAGCTCGGCTGGGATGAGAACAAGATAGTGGTGCGCTTCTGGATAATGTCCCTCCTCTTCTCCCTACTCGCTCTGGCCACGCTGAAGATAAGATGAGAGGGGTTTCAACGGTATAATCCACGACCGTGTTAAAGGAGGGGTATCGTTGAAGGAAAGGTCGCTCCTTATAACCGGCGGTTTGGGGTTCCTCGGAAGCTGGACGGTTGAGGAGGCGGTCAGGAGGGGCTACAAGGTGATTGTGGTGGACGCCTTAACCTACGCCGCCAACCCCGAAAACCTGTCCTCCCTTAAGGTAAAGTTCGTCGTCCCCTCCGTAAGGCACCTGTGGGGCGTTTTAAGGGTGGAGGACAGGAGGGCCTTCCCCGTATCGGACCCACCCAACTACGACGGCTACGGGAGGGTGGAGGACGTGGAGAGGGAGGTTGAGGAGTTCCTAAGCTCTCCCCTTGACGCCCTCGTGATACTGGCGTCGGTTGAGGACTACGAGCTGATGAAGAGGTTGATGCCCTACGTTGAGGGGGTGATACACCTCGCAGCAGAGACCCACGTGGACCGCTCAATTGAGGACGCCTGGGACTTCGTCAGGGCCGAGATACTGGGCTTCTACAGTACGGTGGACGCCTTCCGGAGGGTGAAGGGGAGGGAGGGGAGGTTCCTCCTCGTCTCCACGGACGAGGTCTTGGGGGAGGTTATGGAGGGGGCCTTGGACGAGACCGCCCCCCTGATGCCCCGCAACCCCTACGCCGCCGCTAAGTCCTCCCAGGAGCATTTCGCCCAGAGCTACATAAACACCTACGGCCTCCCGATAACCATCGTAAGGCCCACCAACGCCTACGGACCGAGGCAGCACCCGGAGAAGTTCGTACCGAAGATAATCATAAACGCCCTAAGGGGTCTCCCAATACCGGTGTACGGGGACGGGAGGCAGCGGAGGGTCTGGATATACGCCCCGGACGTGGCCCGCGGCATAATGGACATATACGAGAGGGGAAACTTCCCCGACATCTACCACATAGGGAGCATGGACGAACTGGAGAACCTCGCCCTCGTCAGGAAGATACTCCGGATGATGGGGAAGGGGGAGGACCTGATAACCTTCGTGGAGGACAGGCCGGGCCACGACAGGAGGTACTCCCTGAACTGGGAGAAGATGCGGAGGTTGGGGTGGTACCCGAAGGTGGGGCTTGACGAGGGGCTATTGAGGACGATAGAGTACTACGCCGAACGTTATGCTAACCGACCTTCTGTTCGCAGATAACCCGTGGTGGCTGGGGAAGGAGGTCCCGCCGCCGAGCCGCCTTCTTCCCCTGTCCGAAGGTCCGGGGGTTCAGAGGTTATGGATCCCCGCCGGTGGGGTATCTCCCTCGGACCTGAAGGGGATGGCGTACGGATGGACGAAGAGGTGGGGACAGTACTCCGCCCTCCTGTTGGACCTATCGCGGGTGGAGGTCTCCCCGGAGATAGTGGAGGAGGCTCTGGACTTCTACGGAAGCAGGCTTTACGCCTCCAGCGAGAGGCACCTACTGATAGTGAATGCGGCTCACTGGACCCAAGAGAGCCTTATAGACGAGTTCGTGGATGGCACATATACCGTTCTGTTGGTGTATAACGTAATTCCGGACCGCCCCCACAGGGTCATCCTCCCCTACTACCCCGACTCCCCTTCCCCCGGAGACGTCCGGGAGGCCTTCTGGTCGGGGGATCTGGAAAGGGCCAAGGCCCTCTTCTCCGGGTACGGTAAGGCCCTAAAGCGGAAGGTAAGGGCCTACTTCTGGAGGTACGTCGTTGGCTTCCCACCGGACGAGGGGGCGTACTTTATGGTGCGCAGTATGTACTCCCTCATACACCAGTACTACGACATCCGGGACAAGGACCTGTTCCGGCGGGTCTTCTCCCACCTCGTCGGGGTCGCCGGTGGGAGGTTGAAGTTTCGTGAGACCTCGGAGGCCCTCAACGTCAGGTTTGAGACCTTGAGGGCTTTCCTTGACCAGATAATAAGCGTCGGACTCCTCTACGAGCTGAAGCACGTCAACAGGGACAGCCCCCGCTCCCCGCGGATGCTCTTCAACGCCAACGGCCAGTTTCACCACCTCCTCAAGCACACCGACCCCAAGGACGTCCTCCTGTTGGACGAGAACTCCCCCGACGTCCTCCCCTTCCTCATCCCCTACATCCTCGGTAAGGCTATGGAGAGGGGGGTAGAGGTGGCGTTTGAGGACGATGGGGGGAGGCACCTCCGCTTCCAGACGGATAGACCCTTCACCGTGCGCCTCGGTGAGGACGTCCCCTTCTTAGATATCGTTGGCCTGCTATGAGGTACGAGGACGCCGGCGTATCCCTTGAGAGGGCGAACGCCCTCGTTGAGTGGTTGAAGGGGAAGTTGAAGGGCGGGGTTGGTGGCTTCGCCGCAAAGGTGAAGGTGGGGAGGGAGACCCTCCTCCTATCAACGGACGGGGTCGGCACCAAGATACTCCTCGCCCTTGACTACTACCGGAGGACGGGGAAGACGGAAGTTCTTAGGTGGATAGGGCAGGACCTGGTCGCCATGGTGGCTAACGATATACTGGCGGACGGAGGTCGGACCCTGTACCTTCTGGACTACTACGCTACCCCTCGGTTGGAAGGGGACATAGCCAGGGCCGTACTGGAGGGGGTTATGGGGGCCTGCAGGAGGATAGGGGCCAAACTGGTGGGCGGGGAGACGGCGGAGCTTCCGGGGATGCTGACCGGGGGGACGTTTGACGTAGCCGCCTTCGGTGTCGGGGTACCCTTACTCCGTCGCAGGAGGAAGGTAAAGGCGGGAGACGTCTTAGTGGCCTTCCCATCCTCCGGCTTTCACTCCAACGGCTTCTCCCTCGTTAGGAAGGTCGTAGCAGACGGGGGCTTGGATATCCTCAAGGTGTATCCAGAGGTGGGTAGGAGACCCCTCGGTGAGATTCTCCTCCGCCCTACCCGGCTCTACCACCGCATAGGGAGGGAGATGTTCCTGAGGTACGGGGCCAAGAGGGGCGCCCACATAACCGGTGGGGGACTGCCGGAGAACCTGCCCCGCGCCCTTGACGGCTACGGGTTCCGGATAGACCCGGAGAGGCTCCCGGTCCCCAAGGTGATGCGTTTCATCATCAAGGTGGGGGATATACCGGAGGAGGAAGCTTTGAGGACGTTCAACATGGGTGTGGGTTTCGTCTTCGTGGTACCCCGGCGGAGGGTGCCGGCCGTCCTGCAGAGGTTCAGGGAGGCCTTCGTCCTCGGAGAGGTCGTAGATGGGAGAGTCCTCCCTTAAAATATTGGCACTATGAGGAAAATTGGGGGTTTAATTTCGGTTTTGACACCGGCCCTACTCTTAGGTCAGACGGTGGTGGAATACAAGGCTCCACAGAAGCCGGAGTACTACAGACCCTACAAGCTCTTCATAGGACCGACGGCCGACGTCCTTCCGGGTGGGACCTTCTGGCTGTACGGCGGGGCCTTCTTTATGAACTGGTCGGAGTACGGAATAGGGCAGGGGGTCTTCAACGTGGGAATAGCAGATCTGGTGGAGGTAAAGGTCTCCATAGGTAGGCTCCTCTCCAATCTCTCCACCGGTGGTGCGAACGAGTTTGCGACGGCGATGCGGGTAAAGGTGGTGGATACCCGCCTCTTCAAGACCGGCGTTGAGCTTCGCCTCGCCCCGGTGATAGGGCAGATAGAGATAGACACCCTCGTTGTAGAGGATACCGTCAACGACAGGTACGACTACTACACCTTCACGCGGGACTTCAGGAGCAGGTCCGCAACCCTCTTCGTCCCCGCCACCT
>WGAN01000004.1 GCA_015494805.1 Caldifarciminota bacterium | reverse complement strand
TCAAGGACATTACCCCCGCCGTCAGGATAACCTACCTGAAGAACTACCACCTCGCCCTCTTCGTTAAGAAGAACTTCAACGGCAAGGGGATAGCCATGGACGACATCGGCTACGTATCCTTCCTCTCCGATGCCAAGGTGGTTGATTTCGTAGGTCTCGGAACTTACGAGGTGGCGAAGGCGATACAGGAGAAGAGGTTCAACACGGACTTTATGAGGTACCTCGTAAAGAAGTACGGTATAGAGGCGGCCATCCTTCGGCCGAGCTGGTACCTCAAGTACGGAGGCCTTCCGGGGGAGTGGTTGGTGGTGGGTACGTGGAAGGTTGAGGACGTATACTATCCGGGGAGCAACTTCCTGACCTTCATGGCCGTTGATAGGGATATGGCGGAGCCTCTGCGGAGGTACCTTGAGGAGTCCAAGGGGTACGTACCACCGGAGATAGACGTCAGGACCTACCCGCCCACACCTCTCGGCCAGATCATGGGAAGGTAGGGCTTTCCACGGTAGAATCCCGTCTATGGAGAAGTACCTCGCCATAGCCCTTGAGAACCTGAAGGGGGCGCAGTACGGTGAAGCCCGCTTCGTCAGGATAACCTCGCAGGACATCTCCGTAAGGAACGGTAGGGTTGAGAGCGTATCCGAGTCGGTTGAGGAGGGGATAGGGATTAGGGCGGTTGTAGGTGGGGCGATAGGTTTCGCCGCGACCAACGTCCTACAGTTGGACGAGGTGGTGAGGACGGCGAAGGTGGCCCTTGAGTACGCCAAGGCCTCCAGGGAGGCCCTGGGAAAGGACAGGCCCTTCCTCTCGGAACCCAAACACGAGGGGGAGTACAGGACCCCTCTCAAGACGGATCCCTTCACCGTCCCCCTTGACAGGAAGATAGACCTCCTTATGAGGGTGGATGAGGTCCTCGCCAAGGAGCCGAAGGTGATCTTGAGGACCGGGAGCCTCCACTTCAGGAAGGTTGAGAAGGTCTTTATGAACAGCGAGGGGTCCTTCCTGAAGCAAACCATCTACCTGACCGGTGGAGGATACACGGCCTACGCCTTCGTGGATGGGGTCCTCGCCCACCGCTCCTACCCCGCCCCCCACGGTGGGAACCACCTACAGGCCGGCTGGGAGGTCATAGAGGAGATGGACTTCCTGAAGTACGCCGACCAGATAAGGGAGGAGGCCGTTATGTTTGCCAAGGCCGATACCCTCAAGGAGGAGATGGAGACGACCCTCGTCCTCGGCACCCACCAGATGGTCCTCCAGATACACGAGAGCGTGGGGCATCCCCTTGAGCTGGACAGGGCTATAGGGTACGAGGCCAGCTACGCCGGTACCAGCTTCGCCCGGATAGAGAACCTCGGAAAGCTCCGGTACGGCTCCCCCCTGATGAACATCGTAGCAGACGCCACCCTTGAGAGGGGTCTCGGTACCTTCGGCTGGGACGACGAGGGGGTTGAGGCCCAGAGGGTGGACCTCATAAGGGAGGGGATACTGGTTGGATACCTCTCCTCAAGGGACAGCGCCTGGGCGATAGGCCTGAAGAGGAGCGGGGGGATGGCGAGGGCCAGCGGCTTCAACCGTATGCCCATGGTCCGTATGACCAACGTCTACCTCCTCCCCGGCGATGGAACCCTTGACGATATACTCTCCGAGATAAAGGACGGCATATACATGGACCTCAACAAGTCCTGGTCCATAGACCAGCGGCGCCTGAACTTCCAGTTCTCAACCGAGGTGGCCTACCGAATAAGGAACGGGAAGCTGGCCGAGCCTCTCCGCAACGTCATATACTACGGCATAACCCCGGAGTTCTGGGGGAGTATGTATGCCGTCGCGGGTGAGGGGGAGTGGAAGCTCTGGGGCCTACCCCACTGCGGTAAGGGGGAGCCTGGCCAGTCCATGGACACGGGCCACGGCGCTTCGCCGGCGGCCTTCAGGAACGTAAGGGTCGGGACGGCCGGTTAGAGGCTCATCCTCGCCTTAGGGCGGGGGAGAAGGTTAGGAGCATCTCAAGGAGGAGGACGGTTAAAAAGGCGTAGAGGATGTAGGGCCAGAGAGGTTTTGGGGGAGGGGGTATATCTACGGCCGTACGGAGGTTGGCCACTATTACACCGATGGGGCGACCGTCCTTATAGACCTCGTAGACCCCGGCCGCCTTGGGGACGAAGGTCTCCGTACAGCACAGCCTCGTCCCTCCCCTTATCTCCACGGGTTCCGGGAACCTCAAGGTATCCCCCACAGCGGCGTAGAGTTTGAAGAAGGAGCGGGAGAGGAGGGGGACGAACTTGAGGAAATCCGGAGTAAACGCCCATCCCGTCCGGGCAGGGTGGAAGCCGAAGAGGTACCTGTTGCCGTACTCAACCCCCACCACCTGCCCCTTCCCGTCCAAGAGGACGGGCTTACCGGAGAGGAAAACGCATCCGCTGTCCCTGAAAACGAACTCAACGACGGCCGGCCTCACCTCTAATCCCTCCGCCTTCAGTTTCCCGCAGTCGGTTAGGAAGTTCAGTGAGCCTTCCTCCTCCAAGATGGTATCCACGCCTACGCTGGCCTCCAGGTTCAGGGAGGATAGGACAGCCTCCCATACCTCCCTCTCAAGGCCCGTCGCCACCACCCTACCCCTGCCAACGGTTTCGTGGGCGTAGTCGTAGAGGGTCCTACCCTCCAGCTCTATCCTAACCGGACCGGATAGGGTGAGTGTGGCAGAGTACCCCCCTTTGCTTCCAGAATTTACATAAAAACTGTCCAATAGTACGATTTTCCCCAAATTTTCAACAATTATGTGAAACCATCTCCCTCTACCTGTGTTCATAATCGCGAGCCTCACACCCTCCTTGGATACGGAGAGGTCGGACACCTCCCAGTCGGATGAGGGGGACCAGATCTCGTACTCCGTCGTGGGGACGTTCCTCCAGGCCCCCACCAGGGCTACCTTCCCCTTCGGGGAGGGGTTCGGTGTGAATCGGACGGTCGCGAACTTCCCCCACGTCTCCATTATCTGGCGAACGGTGGAGGGTGGAACGTCCTTTACCCATATCTCCGAGGGAGGTTTCCCCCTGTAGAGGAAGGGTCTGGCTGGGTAGAGTAGCACCAGGAAGACGAGGAGGGACCTAAGGAGGACGACGAGGATGTCCCTTATACGTAGGAGGATGGCCCCCGATACCCTACCCGCCGTCAGCATCCCCACCCAGGAGAAGGGTACCTTGGGGGCGAGCCGACTCGCTACGGTGTGGAGGACGACGGTAAATAGGAAACCACCGATGGCGGCGTACAACCACACGGGTTTGAGGGTCCAGAGCAAGGTTGTGATTGTACGGTCGCTAAACCTCGCTTACGCTTAGGACGTACTCCGCCGGGACGTACAACCTCTCCCCGTCCCTGTCTATCTCAAGGACCATATCGGGATGGACGTCCACGAGTTTCCCCCTGACCTCACCGCCTCCGGCCACCCAGAGGGAGACGTACCGGCCGATCGTGGCCAACTTAGACCTCCACCTCCCGAAGACCTCCTCAAAAGGCGAGCCGTAGACCTTCATCACCCCTTCGGCTATCTCCCCAGCAAGGGCGTCCAGGTCGTAATCTTTGGCCGTAAGTACCTTCAACGTGGTCGCCAGGGGGAGGGGCGGCTCCGGTTGATTCACGTTCAGGCCTACGCCGACGACCAGATAATCCCCCCTCTCCTCAACCAAGATACCGCAGAGTTTCTTCCCGGAGACGAAGACGTCGTTGGGGAAGTGTATCTCCGGGACGTACCCGGTGCCGGACAGGAGGCGGGAGGCCAACTCTTCTACAACGAGGGCCGTCCCTATCATAAGTTTGTAGTTGTCCTTGGGATGGTGCTTCAGGAACGCTCCGCTCATCCACAGCCCCCCCTCGTTGGAGATCCACCTCCTCCCCATCCTTCCCCTCCCCGCCGTCTGTACGTCCGCCCTTACGAAGAGGGGGACCCCATAATCCTTGACGAGGCGGAGGACCTCGTCGTTCGTGGAGTCCGTCTCCCTTAGACGGATAACTTCTGCTTTCTCTTTTCCTTCCATTCCCGGAGCCTACGCATCCGCTCCCTCGGAGGTAGGTAGTCTATGTATAGAACGCCGTTTATGTGGTCTATCTCGTGTTGCAGGACCCTCGCGTACAGGCCGGTGGCGGTTATCTCAACCGGCACGAGTTCCCCGTCCCTAAGCTCCAACGCCTTCACTACGGCGAGGTACGGCCTCTTGACGTCAAAGTACAGGCCGGGGAAGGAGAGGCAACCCTCCTCGTCTACGTCCTCCCCCTCGTAATACACCACCTCCGGGTTCACGAGGACCTGGGCTTCCCCCTCCCTGCCCGTGAATTCGCCCTTGTAGACGGCTATGACCCTCAAGAGTGAGCCTACCTGGTTGGCGGACAGACCGAGTCCCTCGTAGGCCAGCATCGTATCCACGAGGTCCTCCGCGAGGTTCAAGACCTCACCGTTGAGATCCTCAACGGGTTTCGCCACCTTCCGCAGTACGGGATCGGGGTATATCCTAACCTTTCTTACCATCCTTCTTTCCCTCCTCCGCGAGACCCCTTATCGCCCACTTCATAAAATTGACGCGCACACCGGGGGAGATCTCAAGGACGACCACGTTGTCCTTCGCCTCTATAACGGAGCCGATTATCCCCGACTCCGTAAGGACCCTGTCGCCTTTCTTCAGACTCTCTATGAGCTGCTTCCGCCTCTTCTCCTCCCTCTGCTGGGGAAAGATTATGAAAAAGTAAAAGGCGGCTATCATTATGATGAAGGGGAGGGCGAGACTCATCAGATCCCCCCACCCCGTCGCCTGCTGGCCTATCAAAACGTTGAGCATAGGCCTTTAATTCTACCCCCGTTAGGTGTGCTTCGTCCCGTTAGGCCCCAAGGAACAGGGCCTTTAGCCCCTCCACTATCATCTTCACGGCGTAGGCGGAGAGGATTATCATAAAGACCTTGGAGATGGCCGTCGACCCTCCCCTGCCGAGGAGGCGGAGGAGTAGGTTCGCGTTCAGGAGGGCCAGGGAGGTTATGAGGATGTTGGCCGCCATAGCGAGGATGGTGTTCAGGTGGCCTACCGTCCCTATCAGGCTTAGGGCGGTGGTGAGGACGGCTGGACCTACGATTAGGGGTATGCCGATGGGTACCAGACCGAGGTCCTCCGTGTGCCTCTTGAAGCCCTCACCGGAGAGGAGGTCCCGAACGGAGAGGACGAGGAGGAGGATTCCCCCACCGACCCTGAAGTGGTCCGGGGTGATGCTGAAGAGCCTGAAGACGTAGTCTCCAAGGAGGATGAAACCCTCCGAAACGACGAGAGCGAAGATGGCCGACTGGAGTACGATCCTCCGCTGGGCCTTCTCGCTTAGGTCTCCGGCCAAGGCTATGAAGGTGGGAATTATGCCGAGTACGTCCACGGCGATGAATATGGACACGAAGGCCCGTAGGAAACCCTCCATAGGAAGCCGCCGATTCTACGGGTGCCTACCCTCCCGGCTCCAGATTTAAAATAGGGGGTTATGGCGCACTCCCTCGTGGGTTTAACCTTCAGACCGTCGGACCCGGACTCCTCTCCGGTCTATGCCCGCCTTGAGAAGAAGAGGGGAAGGATACACTTCTTGGAGGTCGGCGTCCTCCCCGAATGGGAGGCCATATCCTCCGTAGGGGACGTCAAACGGGTGGCCCTGAACTTCCTCTACGTACCCGACGGGTTCTACAGGCCCCCGAAGTTCCGTCTGGAGATGTACGTGGATACGACCACCTCCGTAATCAAAGGGATGGAGAGGTTGGGTTTGGAGGTCGTTCCCGTATATACGTACGGCTTCTACACCAGGGACGGGGCCGTACCCTCCAAGAGTACCCTCGCCGGTCTAAGGGAGAGGTTCTCCCGGATAAACGACTACGTCACCGGCCTAAGGCACTTCCGTCTATTGGACTACGACTGGAGGGTCCAACCTTCGGACGTACTGGACGCTATGGCCACAGCCTTGGTCCTCCACTTCCTGGACGTGGGTAGGGGGTACTTCGTTGAGGTGGGGGGTCTAAAGGTCTTCGTACCGAGGTAGGGATGGAGATACGGGAGGAGAGCGACAGGAGGGGGGCGGAGGTAATTGAGGAGCTGTCCGCAAGGGTGTTTGACAGGTACCTCCGGTGGGACAGGTACTCCGTCCTCCTATACGTGAAGGTTGGGGGGAAGATCTTCGTCGCCCGTGAGGGGGAGACCGCCCTCGGCGGGGCTTTCCTCCGTAGGATGGGGGACGGTTTTTGGGAGTTGACCCTGATAGGGGTCTTCCCGGAGTACAGAGGTAGGGGGGTAGGTAAGGCCCTGATGGAGAGGATCCTGGAGGAAGTTCCGGGGGAGATATACCTGCACGTGGAGGCCGAGAATGCTCCAGCCATAAACCTCTACCTCTCCTTCGGCTTTGAGAAGGTGCGAAAGATAAGCCGGTTCTACTCCACGGGTGAGGACGCCTACCTGATGGTGTTGAAACGGACACCGAGGCGTCCGGCGAAGGCCTCCGAGGCCTCTGGGTGATCCTTCCGGTAATGCACCCCCCTGCTCTCCTCCCTCCACAGGGCGGCCTCAAGGATGGCCCTGGCGAGGTTCCCCAGTCCCCCTATACCCTCCAGCCTCTCAATTCCCTCGCGGAGGCTCCTTTCTTCCCTCTCAACACCGGCCACCTCCTCAAGTGTGTCCCTTACGAGATCCAGATTCTCATCACCCTCCACGTAGTCTATTACCCTCTCGTCCATAAAGCCGAAGGTCGGCCACTCGGAGACGTCGTTCTCTATATCTATGGCCACCCTGTACCCGAAGACCAGAGCCTCAAGGAGGGAGTTGGAGGCGAGGCGGTTGGCGCCGTGCGCCCCGGTGGCGGAACATTCCCCCACCGCCCAAAGCCCCCGGAGGTTGGTCCTACCCCATACGTCCGTCCTTACTCCACCGATACTGTAGTGGGCGGCCGGTGAGACCGGTATCCTCTCCCCGTACCTCTCGTACAGCCTCCTAGCAACGGGGAACCTCTCCATCGGGACCTTGCTTAGGTCCAGATAAACCGGGCCGTACCTCCTCCGGTGGTTGTGTATGGCCCTCGCCACTACGTCCCTCGGAAGGAGGGGATTGATTATGTCCCTACCCTCCTCGTCTACCAACCTCGCTCCAGCTCCCCGTAGGGCCTCCGTCAGGAGGACGGGGGGATCCGTCAGGCTAACCGTGGGATGGAACTGGACGAACTCCAGGTCCGTCAAATAGGCCCCCGCCCTCGCCGCCATCAGGATACCGTACCCGACGCTTCCGGATGGGTTGCTCGTCCTCCTCCAGAGGGCGGCGTACCCTCCGGTGGCCAATACTACGGCGTCCGCCTCAACCTCCCTCCCGTCCTCCAGTCTGACACCTACAACCCTACCTCCCTCGGTGAGGAGTTCCCTAACGTAAGCCTCCACCCTCTCAACCCTCCCCTCCACCTTCTCCTCAAGGAACTCCATCAGGCGGCGGCCCGTCTCGTCCCCCGTATTCCACACCCTCGGAAAGGAGTGGCCCCCCTCCAGGTGGGGTCTCGGATTGAAGCGGAAACCCATCTGGATCAACTTGTTTACCACCATCGGGCCGTAGTGGACCAGGACCATCGCCGCCCTCTTGTCGTTGAAGTGCGCCCCCGCCTTAAGGGTGTCCTCGTAATGCACTAGGGGGCTGTCATGAGGGTCCAGGGCGGCGGCTATACCCCCTTGCGCCCAGAAGGTGTTGGCACGGGAGGGGTCCCTGGGGGCAACGAGGATAACTTCAACCTTGCGGAAGCTCAAGGACGTCCATAAGCCGGCTATACCTCCGCCTACTACGACTACCCTCAAGGGAGTATTCTACTTCAGGACGACCTTTGAAATGGCTCGGTGGTCCATCACCCTCCTAACGTAGCCCGTGTCTTCCCGCCGGTCCTCAAAGCCGAGGGTGGGGAGTCCCCTCGCCCAGAGTTCCCTCAAGGGAACCATAACGAAGGACCTCAAATGCATCCGGGGGTGGGGGACCGTCAAGACGGGGGAGGTCAAGGTGAGGCCTTCGTACAGGAGGAGGTCGGCGTCAAAGGGGCGGGGGGAGTATCCGGAGGTACCTTCCACCCTGCCGAGGATACGTTCAACGTACTTCAGGTACTGGAAGAGGGAAAAGGGGTTGCCATCGCAACGGACCAAGAGGACGGCGTTGAGAAAGGGACGGGAGGAGAAACCCCAGGCCTCCGTCAGGTAGATGGAGGAGAGGGCCACCACCGGACACCTCAAGCCTATCAGCCTCATCCCCCTAAGCAGGTTTAAGGTCCTGTCCCCCTCGTTCCCACCTATCCCGACGTATGCCAACCTCATACACCCAACATTCTACGGGCAAGGGGCGTAGAATACCCTCTTCCGTGTTTGCGCTGCCCATAATAGGACTGGTCGCCGGTTTCGTAGGCTCCCTCCTCGGTCTCGGTGGGGGGGTGGTGGTGGTCCCGTCCCTCATCCTCATCGGTTTCCCCGTGAAGTCGGCGGTTATGCTGAGCATATTCGTCACCATCGCCACGTGGTCTATGGCCTCCGAGAAGTACCTGAAGTCGGCGTTGGTGGACTTTCGGGTGGCCTTCGTCCTCGGCCTCGGAACCTCCTTGGGCGCCCTCTTCGGCTCCCGCATCCTCACCTTCGTACCCGACAGGCTCATCCTCGTCCTGTTCCTGGTGATGCTCGGCTTTATAGGGGTGTCCAACTTGATGGCGAAGGACGTAGGGCGTACGGACTTCCGGCTATCGCCCTTGAGGCTCGTAGGGGCCTTCTCCTTTATGCTCTTAGCCGGTGTAATGTCGGCCATACTCGGTATAGGTGCCGGGGTCTTCAAGGTTTTCGCTATGGACAGGATACTCCGTATGCCCTACCGTATGGCTACGGCCACCAGTATGTTCCTCATCGGTATAACGGCCTCCACCTCCGCCCTCTACTACGGGAGTATGCCGGACTTCTCCCCCCGTACGGTGGCCTTCGTGGCCATAGGCACCTTAACGGGCGCCTTCATCGGCTCCCGGCTTATGCTCCGACTTCCCGTAAGGATCCTGCGGGTGGCCTTCACCCTCGTCGTAGTCCTCCTCGCCCTCTCCCTCCTCTTGAGGGTATGACCGCCTCCCACCCTCTGCTTCTCCAGTATAATGCCACCCTGCCTTTGAAAAGGAGGAGAAAATGATAGGTCTGCTCGTAGCATCCGGCTTTAGGCTTTCCTTCGGAACGCAGAGCTTCGCCATAGGTGGAGTGAACTACACCCTCGTGGGGGACTACAGCGCCATATACTGGAACCCCTCCCGCCTCTCGGATCAGCGCAACTCCTTCGGGCTGGACCTCCTGACGATAGCCCCGATGGCGAAGTACAGGATGAACACCAACCTTCTGGGGTACGATGGCGGGTACCCCCGTATAAAGGACAACACGGCCTACAGCGAATCCCCACCCTTCCTGATCCCGTCCCTCGGTTTCGTTATGTATGGGGAGAGCTTCACGTGGGGGTTCGCTGCCTTCGCCCCCTTCGGTATGGGGACCCGCTGGGACCTGTACGACCCTCCGATAAACTACTACAACTCTTACGATAGCACCTGGGAGGCCCCCTCCTATCCGAAGTACGATTGGGAGTCCGACTTCAAGTCCCTGGCCCTGTGGTTCGGCTTCGGTAAGGAGTTGGGTCCCTTCCGGGTCGGTCTCTCCGCCGGCCCCGTCCTGATGTCCATCCTCGTCAGGAAGGTGACCCTCCTGGACCCCGCCTCCATAGACCCGGAGGCGGCGAGCGCCCCCATAGAGTACCGCCTCTGGCCCATAGACACCAAACTGAAGGCCTACGGCCTATCCTTCGGTGGGGCCTTCGGCCTTACCTCCTACATCGGGGAGACCTTCACCTTCGCCCTAACCGGCCACTACTACATCCCCACCCACCTGTACGGCCAGGCCAAGCTCCAACTCTTCACCCCCCGGAACGACTACATAGTGGAGAACGCCCCGGACCTCGCGATGCTCTTCAGCGGGTACATCTTTCAGGGGAGCGGTGAGGGGAGTACGAGCCTACCCCTCCCTCCGGACGTTGGCCTCGGTTTCGCCTTCCGTCCCGTCAAGATGTTCACCGTATCCGTCGGGATGAACTACGTGTTCTGGAACGTCCTTGACGAGATAGTGATGGACTTTGACGACCTGACCCTCCTGTACCAGCAGATAAAGAGCGACACCCTCCAGTTTCACTGGCACAACGTGATAGAGGTGGGCGTGGGTACGAAGCTTGACGTAACGGACTGGCTGTCCCTCCGCTTTGGCTTCGCCTACGACCAGTCCCCCGTACCCGACAGCACCTTCACCCCCCTGATCCCGGACGTGGGCAACCGCATAGGGGTCTCCGGAGGCTTGAGCTGGAGCGTAGGGGACTTCTGGACCTACCACCTCTCCTACACCTACACCCAGACCCCGGAGAGGGAGATCTCCAACGAGGGCTACAGGTACGACGCCACCTACATGCCCGGAACCTACAGGTTCAAGGGCCACCTCGTAAGCGTCGGCTTGACCTACAGGTGGTAGCAGCCGTAAAATGGGGGCGTGCATCTACTCCTCGCCCTGACGGGGGTTAGGTACCTCTACGCCCCCTTTGACGACCTCAACGGATGGGGGGGCAACGGTTGGAGGGTGGATAGCTCTCTCCCCTATCCCCCTCCGGGAGACGGAACCTTCGCCGTAAGTGAGGGGGACGGCGGCGTGTCTGATACCCTCATCTCTCCGGCCATCGCCCTTTGGCCATCCCCCGACACCCTGTGGCTCACCTACTCCTACTCCTTCGCCGCCACCTACACCGGCGATACGGGCAAGGTCTTGGTGAGGTTCCGTTCGGGCAGTTGGGGGGGATGGACGGTCCTAAGGAGCCTCTCCTCCACCTCCCGTGGCACAGATACGGTCCCCCTCCCCGTTGGTGGGGATAGCCTCCAGGTGGCCTTCACGTACTCGGCTCCGGGACCTTCCCTCTACTTCGCCGTAGATGAGGTGTCGGTGGAGGGTGTGGTACGGCTGGGGGTGGATTGGGAGGCTGCCTCCATTCTGACCCCTCCCTACACCTTCGTGGATAGTGCCGTAATCGTGGGGTACAGGGTCAGGAACAACGGAGAGGCGACGGATACGGCTACGGTTTTCTACGGTGTAGTGGACGGTCCCTCCCACAGCACCCCCGTGGTCCTCCCACCCGGAGGGGATACCGTACTGCGGCTACCGGTCTCCTCGTCCGTTCCCGGCTACATCCCCCTGTTCCTGATAGTCTCTGCCCCGTCCGATACCTTCAACTCTAACGACACCCTCACCCTCCATCTAAGGACCTATCCCAACCCGGAGTACCAACTCCTCGCCAGGTATGCCCCCCCACCCCTGATAGACGGCTACGTCCTGTCGGGAACGACCTACCTACCCCCTTGGGACTCCGCTCCGAGGGTACCTGCAGGGGCGTGGTTGGACGGCTCACCTATCGGCTCCTGCGTCCTCCTCGCCGCCTCCGATGGCACCTACCTGTACCTCGCCCTGGTCACGTCGGCCGACACCTACTTGGACCCCCTTGACGCCGTACTTATGGCCATAGACGACAACGGGGACGGTACCTGGGCCTCGGACTCCTCCGAGGGGTGGAACCTCCTGCGGCCTCCGGCTTGGTACGTTTCCCCCTCACCGGGGGTGGTACCCTTCTCTTTGAGGGAGGATTTGGGTAGCCGCTTCGCCTTCCACTACGACCCATCCCAGGCCTACAAGGTACAGGTGGAGTGGGCTGTGCGCTTGGGCGGGGAACCGGACCCGGCCTCCATTCCGGATGACAGGGACACCCTCCGCGCGGCCGTACTGTTTGAGGACGGCGAGGACGGTAAGGTGGTGTGCCGGTGGCCCCAGACCTCGGATCCCTCCTCTCCCCTCACCTTCGGCTCCATAGTCTTGGAGAGGGGGACGGGCATAGACGAAGTCAGACGTAGGCCCGTAGGAACGGGGAGATTGAGGGTCTACTCCGTCTCCGGCAGGTACCTGGGAGGAAAGACGGAGGGACTTCCTCCCGGCGTGTATTTCCTGTACGACGGTGTTAGGGTGCGTAAGTTGGTGGTGCGATGAGTTCAGAGGAGGTCCTCCCTCTTTACCTCAACGAGAAAGTTCCGGACCTTCACCTTAACCCTGTCCCCCTCCACCTTAACCACCTTCCCCTTAACGCCGAGCGACTTTACGAAGTACTCCTCCCCCTCCCTCACCTCCCTCTTAGGTGTCACCTCCTCAAGGATGTCGTAGGCCCGCCTGACGTCCCTCCTCTCCGACAGGGCCGCCCTTATCTCCCTCAAGGCCCTCCTGACCTCCTCCCTCTCCCTGTCCAACTTCCGGAGTTTCCTCTCGTACTCCTCCTTCAACCTGACGATGTAGGACGGTACCTCCTTCAGCAGCTCTTCGGCGTAGGACACGATCTCCGGGGGTAGGAAGGCCCTCGCCGTACGCAGCCCTCCGCTCTCCCCCACCTTTCCGGGGACGAGTTTGTAGTTCTCTACCGTCGCTACGGTGAAGAACTCGGAGGTTTTGGCGAGGAGCTTGAGGGTGGAGAAGTGGGTACTCATCAGGATGTGGACCCCCCTGTCGCTGAAGAACTTGGCGACGCTGTAGGCCAGAACGGAGGCCTCGTCGGGGTCTGTGGAGGCGAACACCTCGTCAAAGAGGACGACGTCCCCCCCCTCGGCGTTGGCCACTATCTCCTTCAGGTGCTGAAGTTCGCTCGTGAAGTTGGATAGGCCCGCCCTGACGTCCCCCTCCGCCTCAAACCCCAACATATACACCGAGGCCCCATCCGGGACCTCCACCTCGTCGGCGGGGACGGGGATGCCCATAGAGGCCATAAGGACGGCGAAGGCCACCGTGCGAAGGGCGACGGTCTTACCCCCGGCGTTCGGGCCGGTTATGAGGAGGGCGAACCTGTCCATCTCCAGATCCAGCGGTACCACCTTCCCCCTCTTCACCCTGTAGAGGACCGGCTCCCTCGCCCCTAAGAGGCGGAGCCTCCTGCCGAACTTGGGGATGGTGGCCTTGAAATCTACGGCGAAGCGGGCGCGGGCGAAGAGGCTGTCTAACCTTCCGACGCTCTCGTAAAGTCTCCTTATCAGGTCTATGCTCCGTATGGCCCTTGAAGAGAGGGCCTTGATGACGCGGGCCTCGTACTCCCTTATCTGGTCCTCCACCTGCACTAAGGCGTTCTGGACGGGTACGACCTCGTAAGGCTCAACGAATATGGTCTCCGTCGTGGCGGAGTAGCCGTGGACTATGCCGTCAATCTTGTAGTTGGATATGACGGCGAGGGAGAGCCTACCCCCCTTTATGACCGGTTGCCTCTCCCGGAGTTTTTCCTGGTGCCTCCTTATCAGGTCGGCGTACAGGGCCAGGAGCCTCTCACGGAGCTCGTTCCGTTTCCTTATCAGGTCGGCGAGGGTGGAGTGCCTGTCCGTCCTCACCTCCCCCGATGGCGATAGGTTCTCCTTGATGTCCCTGGAGAGGCGGAGGAGGTGGGTGGGTACGTTGATGTGGCGGGCGAGCCTGTTGGAGTGTATCCTCTCCCTCAACTCCAAGACCTTATCCACGAACCGGGCTATCAGGACGAGCTTCTCACCGTTTAGGGTGCCGTACCTCTCAAGGTAGGAGAAGACCTCGGAGACGTCCGGGATCTGGGGGAAGGAGAGGGACATCCCCCTCTCGTACTCCGAGAGTATGAGGGCAACGTCCGATAGGTCCGCCTTGGCACGGGAGTAGTCGGGCTTGAGGGAATAGACCGCTCTCTCCCCTACGGCCGTGGAGGAGTATCCGGCTACGAGGTCCAGTATCTCCTTCCGTACCTTCTCCCGCGCCATCCTAACGCCCTTCGGGGGGGCTGACGAAGACCTTTACGTCCTTTACGACGACGTCCCCCGCCCTCTTGAAGTGCAGGATGAGGGTAAAGGTCTTCCCCTCCGATAGGGTCTCCTTCAGTCCTATCAGCATAACGTGGTACCCGCCGGGTTTGAACTCCACCTTTCCCTTAGGCGGTACGACTACGAAGGGTACGTGCCTCATCCCCAACTTGCCGTTCCCGGCGTCGTAGGTCTCGTGGAGCTCCACCCTCCGGGCGATGTCCTCCTTGACCGACGCACCGTAGAGGGTGTCTGGCCTGTTGGAGTCGTTCTCTATTACGAAGTAGGCGGCGGAGTTCCCCCCCTTCATTCCGGGCCTCGCCCAGGCGTTGGAAACCGTCAGTCCCAAGAGCAGGAGCATGCTCCGGTATTCTAAGGCCGTCCGAAGGGTTTGACCTCCCTGCTTACGAACTCCTCCATCTCCCTCAAGGCCCTCTCAACGATGTAGCGGCGCCTCCTGTCCCGCCTCATCTTGGGGACGTCCGGGATTATGCCGAAGTTGGCGTTCATAGGCTGGAAGTACTTGGGGTTGGCCGTGGTTATGTAGTGGAAGAGGGCACCCATCATAGTGTGCTTAGGGAGGACTAGAGGCTCAAGGCCGAGGGCGAGGCGGGCGGCGTTCAGGCCGGCGAGGTGGCCACCGGCGATGGCGGGGACGTACCCCTCCGTTCCGGTTATCTGTCCGGCGAAGAGGATCCTCGGCTCCTTCTTGAGCTGTAGGGTTGGAAGCAGGAGCAGCGGAGATTTGATGAAGGTGTTCCTGTGGACGGCCCCGTACCTCAAGAACTCCGCCCTCTCAAGCCCCGGTATCATACGGAAGACCCTCTTCTGCTCCCCCCACTTGAGCTGGGTCTGGAAGCCCACCAAGTTCCAAGCCTTCCCCTCCCTGTCCT
>WGAN01000003.1 GCA_015494805.1 Caldifarciminota bacterium | reverse complement strand
CATTATGCGTGCTATGTCAAGGTTAATTAAATCGGTTCAAATTCCACAAGGTAGATTTCGGACTGTAAGTTTCACTGGCGGGGACAAAAACTATATATTTTGTTCAAATTCCACAAGGTAGATTTCGGACCGTTGCTTCGGATAAATAATTTTCAAACTTACACGCCGCCATTCCCCCCGATTTTTGCTGAACCTCCAGTCTTGCATCTCCGAAAATTTGTGAATTTATAAGCCCGCCCCGCGAGTTGATACACCAAAACCCTGCCGCCGCGTGCCTCACAGCCCCCAGCCGGGACTGGGGCCGGTCCCTCCCGTAGGCCACTCTTAGGCGGCCACCCGCTGTAGGCACGCTTTTCCCGGCGGCTCCCTGCCCCTCCCCTGCCTCCTCTGTCTCTCTCCCGGGGACGGGCTTACGGCCTCCCTTCGCTACGCTACTTACTCGGTTTCTAATACCTCCACCCGCTATTATAAGGGGGAGAATTCGGTCATCCGCCCCTTCTACGGCGACGATACCTCCTCCTCCTAAACCTCTTGTAGGAGATAGGTTTTCCTTCAAACTTACCTATGAAGTACCCCTGAAGCATCCGCATAGCCAGATACGCCGTCTTTACGTTTATGAAGGCCCCGTCCATAGAGAACGCCACCACAACGACCTCCGGTTTCTCCACGGGGGCGAATCCAACGAACCACTCCGTTAAGGCCCTGTACTTCCGGCTGGTGAGGGTTCCGGTCTTCCCACCGACGGACACGGGGACGAGCCTGTTCCCATCCCTATCGTGGAATATCCTCCTAACGGTACCGCTATCTACCGTCATTCGGGCCAGTTCCCTCATACGTTTCAGAACGCCTCTGCTGAACGGAGCGTTCAGGAGGGACGGAGCAGAGCGATATACGACGTCTCCGTCCTTTTCAATCCTATCTACGATGTAAGGCCTCCACATAATCCCCGTCGCCATAGCCTCCCCTATTAGAATGGCTTGGATGGGGTTGAGGTAGCTATATGCGAAGCCGCTTCCGAGGAGAGCGAGGTCCTCGTCCGTACGTACGCTGTCCCACTCCACGTATCCCATAGGGAGACCGAAGAGGGTGTCGTCAAAGTAGAACCGATGGGCCACGTCCCTCAAAGCTTCCTTACCCAAATGGACCGCCAACCTTCCGAAAGCCGGATTTATGGACCTACCGAAGGCCAAGGAGAAGGGTACCTTTGGGAGGGTA
The DNA here is from genome assembly GCA_015494805.1 of Caldifarciminota bacterium. GTDB lineage: Bacteria > Hydrothermota > Hydrothermia > LBFQ01 > LBFQ01 > JAADCS01. The sequence continues at coordinate 5,480 of WGAN01000003.1, read as the reverse complement.
TCTCTACGGCAGTTCAGCCACCTCCTGGGCCTCCTTCTGTAGATTGGACCACAGAAGGAGAGGGAATCGTCCGGTTCAACGCCAAGGAGTTCAATGGCGGCGACGGCGGTTACGACCTTAAAGATGGAGGCCGCAGGGTAATCGTTCATCTTGAACGCCCTCAACGATGGAGAACCGCCGTACCTTCCACCGATGGCGAGGATCCTACCGCTCGTGGCATCCACCAAGGCTATACCTTCGTACTCCTTCGGGTACGTGGATAGTAGGGTGTTGAGCATCCTCTGGAGGTTTGGGTCCACGGTGAAATACACCGTTGCCCCGTCCCTCATACGGTAGTAGTACCTACCCGTACTGTCCAACTCGGCGTTCTGGAACATCCATAAGGTCGTATTGAGGTTCGGAATTAGGGAGAGTAGGAAAGCCATCCGGTCGTGTATTATATCGCAGGAGTTCGCTGTGTCGTCCGTATAATAGCCCAACGGATGAGGACGGAGGTCTCCGTAGATGATCTACTGGCCAACGTCCAGTTAGAGAGGGCCAAGAGGGTGGCCTACGCCCGCGTCCGCGAAGAGTTCAACGAGGAGAACGTCCTCAACCTCCTTAGGGTCCTTTCAACGGGGAGGGACGTCAGAGGAATGAAGAGGGTCCTTAAGAGGTGGAAGGAGAGGTACGGCGTGTTTCCGGAGAGTTTCTACGAGGTCCTTGGCCTTTACTATATGCTGACCCTCCAGACCGATCACATCTTCCCGATACTGCCCAAGATACCGGAACACGTGGCCTTCTGGATCTTGACTACGTTGGGATACACCGAGAAGGCCAAAGAGTACGACCTCACCCTACCGGCGAGGACTGCTGCCGTAAGGCTCCTTGAGGGGTACGACTACGAGCCTCCGGAGGACATCTCGCCCATAGAGAAGCTCTTCTTCGTCTTCTTCAACAGTCGGAGGTACCTCGTGGGAGGAGAGATAAGGAGGGCGCTCGTTTACGTAGACGAGGCCCTGTCTATGAGCCTGAAGCAGGGGGCTATGGGGATAGCCCTGAACGCTATGACCCTTAGGGGGGCCTTCCGTATGAACCCGGCCGACATAGAGGTGGCGAGGTACGTCTCCCAGAGTTTGGGGGACAGGATGGGATACACGGTGGCGTCCATATACCTCGGTCTCGTTGAGGGTAAGGTACCGGACTTGGAGATACCCAAAACCTTCCCTATGCTCCGGGTGATGTACGATTACCTCAAGTACGTCGTCCGAAACGAGGGGGTATTCCGCCCGGTGGAGGGGCTTAGGTCCCTGTACAATATGTGGTGGTACCTTCACAAAATAAGGAGGAACAAGGTCTATATCACCTTTGCGGGCAAGCTCCGGGTGATGCAGGGGAGTGAGATGTTAAGGATACCGCAGAAGCAGGTTCTCTGCGTCGTCTTCGCCAAGATCGGTGGCAAGGAACTCCTGCAGAGGTACGCCCACCTCCTCTTCCCGGACAGTAAGGACCCCCGCCGCCGTGCTATGGAGAACCTCTCAAGGGCCTCCGAGTTGAGGTTCGCTCCGTCGGACATGTACCTAACGCTCCGCTTCGGGAACTTCTTGAGGGACGAGGACGAGGTTTGGGCGAAGGTACTTCGGGAGGAGGCAAGGAAGCGCACTAAGGTATGAGCCTCTTGCCCCACGTCCAGCCTATATGGACCCCGAAGGTCGGATATGACACATGGGGAGCCTTGCTCTCACCGTCCTTTAGGGGTACAGTTTCGGGACGTACGGGATAGACGAAGCTGGCCCCTACGTATGCCCTTACGGTCTTTACGAAGACAAGGCGGATGTTGTAGAACAGTCCGACACCGTACGTTCTGGCTCCGGTCCGGTACTCGTACTTCTCCGTATAGCCGTCCTTATAGACGGAGTACTTTCCCTCGTTGAGGATGCAGAGGGGAGTCGCTATTAGACCTACCTCGTGGTTGCCGAGGATGACGGAGGCCTTACCCCTGATCCAGTTGTCCAGACAGGTGCCTGCCGTCTGAACGTTGGGGTACAGGGAGACCTGGAGGGTTAGGAGTCTGGCCCACATTACGCCGCCGTAGAGGTCGGCGTTGAGGACGAAACTACCCTCCGGTATCGGTTTCTTCGTCTCTCCTCCACTTAGACCGAATCCGAGCCAAATTCCCCATATCAGGCTCATCTTGACTTCCCCCTGTTTATCTTGGTACATTCCTCCGAGGATACGAATACGGTGTCCGTGTCTCCCCCTATCACGAGGAGGTACCTTCCGGGCAAGAGGCTGTCTATGTATATGGCGGACACCCTCCCGGTCTCGTACACGGCGAGACACCTGTTTCCCATCTTAACGGCAACGGGTCTGCTCCAAGTGAGTACGTCTATTATGGTGTTCCTACGGGTCTCCATTGAGTCGCAGTCGGGACAGGAGCCGAGGGTTGAGGGGGTATCGGGTACCACGACCACGCCACACCCGGACGTACCCATTTCCACCTCGGCCTTGGCACACCCGTACCCAGTCGGTAGATAGACCTCAAGTTTGCCGTACCTACTCTTGGCGTAATAAGAGGTCCTGTAGAAACTCCTCACCTCGCCCTCGTATGCCAAGGAGTCGCCTTTTAAGAGGACGAAGGGCGTCCCGGCCGAATCGTTGGTCTCAACGTACAGGCTTCCGGGTAGTAGTTCCTCCGTATATCTCCTCTCCGTACAGGACAGTACCAAGACGAAGAGACCACCTAAGAGGAGTTTTCTCATATACGGGGGATTTTAAGGACGGGAAGCGTACGGGCAGAGAGGTGTGAGGGTAGGTGTTCCTATAGGTACGACGTTAAAATACCACAACTATGCAAAACTACACTTACTTCCGCATCAAACGCCGAGTATTTGAGATAGTTGAGGTGGCCGATAAGGGAGACGTAGCCAGTGCCGCCTTTGACTGGTTCATAATTACCCTCATCGTTATGAACATCCTGATGTTCATGTTGGAGACTATCCCCGACCTCCCCGCCCTCTACCGCAGGTGGCTCCACGTGTTTGACATCTTCTCCCTTCTGATCTTCACGGTTGAGTACACCGTCAGGCTCTGGAGCTGTACGTCCGAGCCGGATTACTCCCATCCCATCTGGGGGAGGCTGAAGTTTGCCGCGAAGCCCCTCCTGATACTTGACTTTCTGGCCATCCTCCCCTTCTATCTGCCCTTCGTACCTCTGGATTTGAGGTTCTTGAGGGCGTTGAGGGTTTTGAGGGTACTCCGGGTTCTGAAGCTCGCCCGCTACTTTGAGTCCTTGAGATTGTTAGGGAGGATTCTCTTGAGCAAAAAGGAGGAGATAATCGTCAGCCTCGGTATAATCCTGACCCTGATGTTCATGGCGGCCAGCCTGATATTCGTCTTTGAGCATCCCGTCCATCCCGACGAGTTCCCCGATATGTTCTATACCCTGTGGTGGGCGGCCGTCTCCCTCACCGTAGGCCATGGCACCTATCCCACAACCGCAATCGGTAGGATCCTCTACGCCCTCATAGCCCTCCTCGGCGTGGGCATCTTTGCAATACCTACGGGCATAATAGCCTCCGGCTTTATGGAGTACATCGCCAAGAAGAGGGAGTGCGTCTGTCCGAAGTGCAACACCCCGTGCAGGTGCGATGGGAAAATCTCCGTAGAAACCAAGCCCCATCTGGAAAGGGGTGGATCAATATAGGGCTAAACTATTATCATAGTTAAACCCAAAATTAAGCAGGGTTTAACGGTAATCCTGCAGTTTCGGAAATACTGTTGCAAATTTTTTAGAACAATCCAGTGGTCTCTGGCATATAATATAGCTCTATGGCAGCGCTACCCTTCAAAGAGTACGTGAAGGTTGAAGGCTGGGACTTCGTAAGTCCCGAAGAGTACAAGGAGGCCCACGCTAAGACCCTCACGCCCGACTTCTGGATGGAGGTGGCCAAGGAGATAGACTGGTTCAAGGAGCCAACGAAGACCCTTGAGGGGGAGCATCCCTTCTACAGGTGGTTCGGCGACGGCTTACTGAACATGTCCTACCTCGCCCTTGATCGCCACGTAAAGGGAGGTAAGAGGCACAAGGTCGCCCTCTTCTGGCTCGGTGAGGACGGCACGGAGAGGGTCCTGACCTACTACGAGTACTACCGCCTCGTCAACCGCCTCGCCTACGCCTTCCAGAGGAAGTGGGGCCTGAAGAAGGGGGACAGGGTGGCCATATACATGCCCATGGTGCCGGAGCTTCCGGCCATCATGCTGGCTCTGGCTCGCCTCGGTGTGATATTCTCCGTCGTCTTCTCCGGATTTTCGGCAAACGCCCTCGCCGACCGCATCAAGGACAGCGGGGCGAGGTACCTCATAACCGCCGACGGCTACTACAGGCGTGGGAAGGAGATACTCCTTGAGCCGAACGTCAGGAAGGCCCTGGAGCTGGCACCGGTTGAGGGTGTCCTCATCTTTGAGAGGCTCAAAGGTAAGTGGAACTTCAGGGAAGGGGACGTATCCGGAGAGGAGTTCTTGAAGGACGTATCCCCCAACACCTACGTCGCTCCCGTCCCCGTTGAGGCGACCCACCCCCTCTTCATACTCTACACCTCCGGCACGACCGGTAAGCCCAAGGGCATAGTACACGACACCGGGGGCTACGCCGTTCTGCTGCACGCCACCCTCAAGTGGGTCTTTGACGCCCGTGATGAGGACGTCTTCTGGTGCGCCGCGGACATAGGCTGGATAACCGGCCACTCCTACATCGTCTTCGGCCCCTTCATGGAGGGACTGACGAGCGTAATGTACGAGGGGGTACCGAACTGGCCGGATCCGGGCGTATGGTGGAGCATAGTGGAGAGGTACGGCGTCAGCATATTCTACACCTCCCCCACCGCCATAAGGCTCCTTATGAGGTACCCCGACGAGTACGTGGAGAAGTACGACCTATCCACGCTGCGGGTACTCCACTCCGTCGGTGAGCCTATAAACCCGGAGGCCTGGTGGTGGTACTTTGAGAAGGTGGGCAAGGGAAAGTGTCCGGTCGGCTCCACGTGGTGGATGACGGAGACGGGCGGCGTTATGATCTCCCACACCCCCGGATGGAAGCTGATACCCCTCAAGCCCGGAACGAACGGCTACCCTATACCCGGCGTAGGGGCAGCCGTACTCAAGGCCGACGGCAGCGAGGCCTCGCGGGGGGAGAGGGGGTACCTCGTCCTTACCCGCCCCTGGCCCGGAATGCCCCTGACCGTATGGGGGGACGACGAGAGGTACGTAAAGACCTATTGGGAGAGGTTCCCCGGAAACTTCTACACCGGAGACTACGCCATAATGGACGAGGACGGCTACATCTGGGTACTGGGCAGGGCGGACGAGGTGATGAACGTGGCCGGACACCGCCTCGGTACCTACGAGATAGAGTCCGCCATAGTGGAGCATGAGGCCGTCAGCGAGGCCGCCGTCGTTGGCGTCCCGGACGAGGTGAAAGGTGAGGTACCCGTGGCCTTCGT
>WGAN01000002.1 GCA_015494805.1 Caldifarciminota bacterium | reverse complement strand
TGGTCGGTCAGGAGGTCCGGCACTATCCCCCTCTCCACCAACCTCTCAAGGAGGGTGACGACGTTCCCGATCCAGACGATGGACCTTGCTATGCCCTTTTCCTTGTACTCAAGGGCGCGGTTTATGGCCGTGTCCAAGTCGTGTTCTATCTCGTCAAGGTAGCGGGTCCGGATCCTCTTCTTCGCCCTCTCTTCGTTCACCTCGGCGGCGAGGTAGGTAGCGTTGTTCATGGTGGCGGCGAGGGGCTGGGCGCCGCTCATACCACCGCACCCACCGGAAACTATGAGCTTCCCGCGTAGGTTGTCCGTCCCGAACCGCTTCCGGCCGGCGGCGGCGAAGGTCTCGTAGGTTCCCTGAAGTATCCCCTGTGTGCCGATGTATATCCACGAGCCGGCCGTCATCTGCCCGTACATTATGAGGCCTAACCTCTCAAGGTGGTGGAAGTACTCCCACGTGGCCCACTTGGGGACGAGGTTGGAGTTGGCTATTATCACGCGGGGCGCCCAGCGGTGGGTCTTGAAGACCCCCACGGGTTTGCCGCTCTGCACTAAGAGGGTCTCGTCCGGCTCTATGGTCTTGAGGGTCTCAACTATGGCCCAGAAAGCCTCCCAGTTGCGGGCGGCCTTACCCGTCCCACCGTACACGATGAGTTCCTCCGGCTTCTCGGCCACCTCCGGGTCTACGTTGTTCATCAGCATCCGCATGGCCGCCTCGGCGTGCCAGTCCTTGGCCGTCCTCTTGTTCCCCCTTGGTGCCCTTACGGGTCTGTACTCGTACGGCATAGACGTTATGTTAAAGGGGAAAGGCGGAGAAAGGACGCGGATAACGGCACACGGAGGGAGCCAACGCCCTACGCCCGGATAGGCCGTCAAAGGGCCAGGCCGAGCGACAGTATAATACCCGCCTATGAGAAGGATTGCTCTCTTGGCAGTTTTGGGTATTTTAACTGCCGGTATAACTTCATGCGCAAAGAAGGTTCAGGAGGATGCGTACGTTTCCGACCCCAACCTCCAGAGTGGGCTTTTCGCCGAGCTAAGGGGAGACTACAAGAAGGCCGAGGAGATATTCCGCTCCTCCCCGGACAAGTACTGGGGTAGGCTTCTGCTCTCCGACCTCTACTCCTACCGCCTTCGGGACTACGACCGCGCCTTGAGGGAGGTGGAGAAGGTGGAGAGGATGGTCGGAAAGAAGTCCCCCAAAGCCGAGAACGTCCTCTACCGCAAGGGACTGCTCTTGGAGGCGAAGGGCAACTACAGGGAGGCCGGCAAGGTCTTTGAGTACGTCGCCGTAAACTTCCCCAACGGTAAGTACTCCGAGGACGCCACCGAGGCTGTAGAGGAGATGTTCCGCCGCAACTTCCCGGAGACCCTCGCCGTGTACGACGGCGGGTACGTTAGCTCTATGATGCTGGAGTGGGTACTGGAGAAGATCCCGCCCTTCCAGAGGGGGAGGTTCAGCGACCTGGAGGGGAGGAAGAACCTCGTTGAGAGGATAGCCATAGAGGATGTAGCCCTGCGGGAGGCCGAGTCTATGCATCTGGACACGACCAAGGAGGTCAAGGAGAAGCTGGAGATTGAGAGGAAGTCCGCCCTCCGTCAGGCCTACTACCAGTACGGCGTCAAGGCTAAGGCCAAGGCGACGGAGAAGGAGCTTAAGGCGTACTACAACTCCCACAAGTCTAACTACAGGGAGCCGGCCCGCCTTGAGCTGGTAAGGGTAGGGGTAAAGGACAGTGCCAAGGCCTACGAGCTGCTGAAGGCCGTAAAGAAGGGGGCTAAGATAGATTCCCTCGCAGCCGATACGAGCATAAACGTCTTCAAGAGGGAGGCCCGCCAGAAGGGCAAGCTGGTCATCTACGACACCTACGAGGCCTACAAAAAGCTCTTCAAGGAGGCCTTCAAGCACGATACGGGGGATGTCTTCATCTATCGCGGGGACACGGTGTGGATGATCGTCAAGGTCCTGGACAAGAAGCCGGAGAGGTACAAGACCTTTGACGAGGTGAAGAACATCGTCAAGAGTGCCGTTGAGAGCGAGAAGGAGAGGAAGATATACCAAGAAGATAGAGAGAGGCTCAAGAAGTTCTACGGCGTTAAGGTCTTCATAAAGGCCGAGGAGGACACGGCCAAGAAGGAAACGGCCGAGCCTGAAGAGGAGGAGGCCGGTCCCAAGGAGGAGGTGTTTGACCGACTCGCCAAGGAGCTACCCGATACGGTCGCCGTAATTGAGAAGTTGGGTAAGGTGATAACCGACAAGGACCTTATAAACCGTATCCGCCGTCTGCCCGGCAGGTACCAGCACATGTACGCCACCCCTTCCGGTGCCAAGAGGTTTCTTGAGGAGGCCATACTCCCAGAGATCTTGGAGGTGTCGGAGGCCGAATTCCGCAGGTACTACCTCCACTACCCCATCTACTCCCGCCTGAAGCAAGCCTACAAGGACGCTATGCTGGTCGCCCTCTACAACAAGCTCGTGAAGAGCAAAGTCAAGGTTGATGAGGGGGAGCTGAAGAAGTACTACGAGACCCACAAGAAGGACGAGTTTACGGAGAAGGCCCACGTCAGGGTGCAGAGGATCGTCGTAAAGGACAGGAAGACGGCCCTGAAGCTCCTAAGGAAACTCCGCAGTGGGAAGGCCAACGCCGACTCCCTCGCCAGGGCAATGACGGACATAAAGGCGGAGAAGGTCCGGAACGGCTACGTGACCATCACCAAGGACATGGAGCCGACCTTCTTCAAGAAGGCCTGGCGCGCTCCCCTTAAGAAGTGGAGGCTCATGCGGATGAAGGACGGCCGCTGGGCGGTCTATAGGGTGATAGACCGGAAGAAGGAGAGGGTGAGGCCCTACGAGGAGGTCAAGAACATCATCCTCCAGAAGCTGAAGTATCAGAAGGAGAAGGAACTCTACGAGCAGGCCCTTGACTACCTCAAGAAGAAGTATCACATAAAGGTCTTCACCGACCGCATAAAGAAGATGATGGAGGAGGGAAAGACACCGAAGGGAGAGGAAGGAAAGAAGGGGAAGAAGGAGGAGAAGGGCAAGGGTAAGAAGTGATGCGAGAGGACGACCTAATAAGGAAACTCACGGAGCGGTTCGGTTCTCCCCACCCCCGCGTGAGGCTGGGGGTGGGGGACGACTGCTCTATCTTAAAGCAGAACCCCGGTAGGGACCTCCTCATAAGCGTAGACACGGCCGTTGAGGGGGTCCACTTTGACTTCAACCTCCTCAAACCCCAAGAGGTGGGCCACAGGGCTTTGGCCGGGGCCTTATCCGACATCGCCGCCATGGGCGGGGAACCCCTCGCCTTCCTCCTAAACGTTCAGGTCCCAAGGAACTACCTTGACAAGTTGGAGGGGATATACGAGGGGTTTCTGCCCCTAAGCGAGAGGTTCTGTACCGCCCTCGTAGGTGGGAACGTCAGCCGCGGACAGGAGTTGGCCCTGACCTTCGTCGTCCTTGGTGAGGTCCCACGGAAAAGTAAGTGGTTGAGAAGTGGGGCGGACGAGGGGCAGGTGGTCTTCGTAAGCGGAGACTTGGGCAGGGTGAAGGCCTTCTTTATGGCCCAGAAGCTCTCCCCCAGAGGGAACGAATGGTGGTATATGAGGTTAAGGGAGAAGTTCGCCCATCCCGTTCCCCGCATTGAGGAGGCGGCGAGGCTTCGGGCGGAGGGTGTGGAGGTAGCGGCTGCCATAGATATATCGGATGGCCTCTCAACGGACGCCCACAGGATAGCGATGGCTTCGGGGGTGAGGATTATCTTGGACTTAGACGCTATCCCCATAGACGACTCTGTGCGCTTCGTTGGTGAGAACCTCAACAGGGACCCCGTGGAGATTGCCCTCGGCAGTGGGGAGGAGTACGAACTGCTATTCACCGTACCGGAGAGGTATGCCCCTCTCGTAGAAAAGATGGGCTTCTACCGGATAGGGAGGGTAGAGTTGGGGCCGGAGGGGGTGTACGACAGCGAGGGGAACGAGATTCCACCGACGGGGTGGCAGCACTTCTAATCCAAGCGGAATCCGCCCGGTAAAAGGTCACCGAGGGAGTAGGTCCTCTCCCCGTTGTATATGGGCGTATCACCCTCCGCGAACTCCCAAAGCACCTGTCTACACGCCCCACAGGGCAGGACGGGTACGACCTCCCCATCCTTCACGGCTAATAGGGAGAGAGCGATCACCTTCCTGTATCCCTCGGAGACCCCTTTGAATACGGCTACCCTCTCGGCGCATACCGTCAGGCCGTAGGAGGCGTTCTCAACGTTTACCCCCGTAAATACCCTCCTCTCCCCTCTCTCGTTCTCCATCAGGACGGCCGCCCCTACCTTGAATCGGGAGTAGGGGGCGTAGGCGTTTTCAACTACCCTTACTGCCTCGGCGTAGAGCGATTTCAGGGTGTCCATAGTTGGGAGTTTAACGCCGATAGGGGCGGCCCTAAGCGGGAGGGGGGCCTAAAACGCCCCCTTCATAACCTTCACCTTGCCCCCCACCCGGACCTTGAGGATGTAGGTTCCCCTCCTGACTTTCAGATTAAACCTGTACCTCCCCGCCGGTAGGTATCCGAGACTTACCCGTTTGACGAGGCGGCCGTCGGGGGAGTAGAGGTCGTAGCCCACGTAGGCGGGAACCTTCAGGGTCACGGTCAAAGCACCGTCCGATAGGAGTACCTGGGAGGTTCCGGTCTCTACGGTCTTCTCGGAGATGTCCAAAGTCAGGGGGAAGACGCTAACGAAGGCGTCCCCGCTGTCTGGGGTGCCGGGATTGCCGAAGACCGTCCTACTCGGTCCAAAGTCGGAAAAGGACGTCGTTCCTCCGGCCACATATACGCTACCACCGTACGAGGTTACGGCGTAGGCGACATCGCCACTGCTTGAGGCCAGTATAGCCGTTGCTATGTGGGATGAGAGGTCCATGTCCATCTTAGAGACAAAGACTTCACTACTCCCGGTTGTTCCGAGTATGGTTCTACTCGGCGCGAAGTCCGAAGGATGGTTCGTCAAGCCGGCTACGTATACGTAGCTTCCGTCCTTGTCTATAGCATAGGCAGTCTCACTCCAGCTTGACGTGAGAATAGCCGTGGCTATGTGGGTGGTTAGGCCCAGGTTCAGCCTACTGACGAAGGCGTCCGTTCCCCCCGTCGTCCCGAAAAAGATCCTACTCGGCCCAAAGTCCGAAGAGTTACTCGTTTCCCCCGCTACATACACCCCACTGCCGTCTACGACCAAGGCGTAAGCCATGTCACTGTTGCTTGACGTGAGAATAGCCGTGGCTATGTGGGTGGTTAGGTCCAGGTCCAGCTTACTGACGAAGGCGTCCGTTCCCCCTGTCGTCCCAAAGAAGGTCCTGCCCGGACCAAAGTCCGAAGAATGGTTCGTATATCCAGACACGTACACCCCGCTGCCGTCTATAGCCAAGGCAAGGGCCACGTCGCCACTGCTTGACGTGAGAATAGCCGTGGCTATGTGGGTGGTTAGGCCCAGGTCCAGCTTACTGACGAAGGCGTCCGTTCCCCCCGTCGTCCCAAAGAAGGTCCTGCTCGGCCCAAAGTCCGAAGAGTTGTTCGTTTCCCCTGCCACATACACCCCACTGCCGTCCACGGCCAAGGCATGGGCTATATCGCTACGGCTTGAGGCCAGAATAGCCGTTGCTATATGGGATGAGAGGGACAGGTCCAGCTTACTGACAAAGGCGTCCGTTTCTCCTGTCGTCCCGAATACGGTCCTACTCGGCGCGAAGTCGGATGAAGACCACGTGTAGCCGGCCACATACACGCTGCCGCCATCTACGGCTATGGCACGGGCTACGTCGTCCCCGCTTGACGTCAGAATAGCCGTGGCTATGTGGGTGGTTAGGCCCAGGTCCAACTTGCTGATAAAGGCATCCCTGTAGCCTCCGGTCGTTCCGAAAAAGGTCCTACTCGGTGCAAAGTCTGAAGAGTTCATCGTATATCCGGCCACGTACACACCGCTGTCATCCACGGCCAGAGCCTCGGCCTTGTCAGGGTCACTTGAAGCCAGTATGGCCGTTATAACGGGGTCAATTACGAGGGTGTGCCTCCTGTCGTACTCCCCGACCACGAACTTGAGGGTGCTTTTGGCTAGTACGGGCCTAACCTTTACCTCCTCTGCCCCCTGATAGGCCTTGAGACTGCTTATCTTTGCGAGGGCCTCGCCGTCCTTCGCGACGTAGATACCGTCGTCCTCCACTTTCACATCTCCATCCGTCTCAACCCTTATCCGGCTCGGATCTCCACCGGGTCGGACGATGAACTGGAGTTCAACGATCCCCCTGCCGTCAGCCGTCAGGACAGCGTCTATCTTCGGATAGACTTCCTTGAGGACGACCCGCCTGTACGTCGGTACGTTGCTTATGGCCTTATTCTGCCCGAAGTAGGAGACCTTGGTCTTCAGGGGCATATCGCCCGTTATAAACCTCGGTTTCGTCCCGAAGGACACCTTTACGCCGTTGATGTGTATAGTGCCGTCCTTGAGGACGTAGGCCATCGTCGGGTGCATAGAGTAGAAGACCACCTCGTTGGACAGCTGGCCGACGTTCTGGACGAAGAGCATGTTTATGCCCCTGTTGTAGGCCTCTACGGCCTGCATATCCGCCTTCGCAAGCGCCTTTGGGTGCAGGATGAACATCCACAGCATAGCGTGATAATTATAAGGTACCTGACGCCGATAAGGCAACCGGGGTCTTTCGGCAGTAGAATAGACGCCTATGCCCAAGATAAAGACCAAGCGAGCCTTCGCGAAGAGGTTCAAACTTACCGGGAAGGGTAAGGTCAAGCACGCCCGGAGCGGCCGCAGGCACAACCTCGGTCCCAAGAAGAGCAAGGCGAGGAAGAGGAGACTCCGCAAGCCCGCCTACCTCAAGAGCGGGGACGCCATAAAGGTACTGGTGGCCTTCGGCCTAAAGTGATATGTTCAGAGATCCCTTTGAGGAGTTTGAGGAGCTGATAGGGAGCCTCACCAGCGGAGGGTCCTACAGGGTCTATAGGCCCCCGATAAGCGCCTACGAGACGGAGAACGAGTTCGTCATCTACCTCGCCGTTGGGGGGGCCGACAAGAATTCCCTCAAGGTCATATACGACAGCGGCGTCCTCATCATCAAGGGCCACAGGCCGGAGCCGGAGGGACCAGAGGACAGGGTCTATCACATAGCCGAGATATACTTCGGCCCCTTTGAGAGACGCATCCGCCTTGACGCCGAGATAGACGTTGAGAGGATAACGAGCCGGTACGAGAACGGCCTCCTTGAGGTCAAGGTGCCGAAGAAGAAGAGGAAGATAGAGATAAAAGTAGATTGAGCCATGCAGATACCCAAGGTTGAAATTCCAGAGGAAATAGCAGTTTTGCCTATAAAGGGAGGGGTGATCTTCCCCTTCTCAACCGCCCCCGTCTTGGTGGGGGTGGAGAGGTCCAAGCGCCTCATAAACGACATCCTGGCCACCCCCGTGGAGCCTAAGATAATAGCCACCTTCATGCAGAGGGACCCAGACGCCGAAGCCACGTCTATGGACGACCTCTACCCCATAGGGACGGCCACCGTCATAGTTCGCATGAACCGCCTCCCCGACGGAAACATCCGCATCGTCCTTAGCGGGATAAAGAGGATCCGCCTCCTTGAGCTAACCCAGGTTGAACCTTACCTGAAGGGTAGGGTTGAGGTCCTTGAGGAGCCGGAGTACGACGAGACCGAGATCCAGCCCATAAGGGAGAGCGTCCTAAGCGCCGCCCGCAAACTCTCCGAGTACGGGAAACTACCTCCGGAGATCATAAACGCCCTCGCCTCTGCCCCTACACCCGGAGCCGTCGCTGACATACTCGCCTCCCTCCTCCAGAACATGAAACCCGAGGAGAGGTACGACGTCCTCGCCACGTTGGACGTAAAGGAGAGGCTCCAGAAGATCCTCACCTACATCACCCGTGAGATAGAAATAGCTGAGGTCGCCCAGAGCATCCAGCGCGAGGTCCAGAAGGAGATGGAGAAGGCCCAGAGGGAGTACTACCTGCGGGAGCAGCTCAAGGCCATCCAAAAGGAGTTGGGCATAGCCGACGAGCAGTCCGAGATAGCCGAGCTGGAAGAGAGGCTCAAGAAGAAGCCCCTGCCCGAAGAGGTGCGGAAGGTGGCCGAGAGGGAGCTGCGGAGACTCCAGAGGGTACCCTCCGCCTCGCCGGAGTACCACGTTATACGCACCTACCTTGAGTGGATCCTTGAACTCCCCTGGTTGGAGAGCAGCGAGGATAACATGGACCTCACCAACGCCCGTAAGGTCTTGGACGAGGACCACTACGACCTTGAGAAGGTAAAGGAGCGCATCCTTGAGTACATAGCCATCCGCAAGAGAAACCCAAAGGGGAAGGCCCCCATCCTGTGCTTCGTGGGGCCTCCTGGCGTAGGTAAGACCTCCCTCGGTAAGTCCATAGCCCGCGCCCTCAACAAGAAGTTCATAAGGATAAGCCTCGGAGGGGTGAGGGACGAGGCCGAGATAAGGGGCCATCGCCGTACGTACGTGGGCGCCCTTCCGGGCAAGATAATATCCGCCCTAAGGGACGTCGGGGTGAACAACCCCGTTATGATGTTGGACGAGATAGACAAGCTCGGTACGGACTGGAGGGGGGACCCGGCCTCCGCCCTCCTTGAGGTCCTGGACCCGGAGCAGAACCACTCCTTCAAGGACCACTACCTTGACCTGCCCTTTGACCTCTCCAAGGTCTTCTTCATAACGACGGCCAACACCACCCTGACCATCCCTCCCCCTCTCCTGGACCGTATGGAGGTGATAGAGATACCGGGCTACACCCTTGAGGAGAAGATACACATAGCCGAGGAGTTCCTGATCCCAAGGGAGAGGGAGGCGACCGGCCTTACGGAGTGCGACATCTCCTTCACGAAGGAGGCTATAGCCCGGATAGTGGAGGAGTACACGCGGGAGGCTGGGGTCCGTGAGCTGATGCGCAAAATCAACCGGATCCTACGCCGCATAGCCCTCCAGATAGAGGAGGGGAAGCTGAAGTGCGGAAAGATGAAGATAACGAAGAGGAAGGTGGAGGAGTACCTCGGACCTCCGGAGTACTACCCGGAGCTGGCCGAGAGGGAGGCACGGGTCGGCGTGGTGACGGGTCTGGCCTGGACCCCCACCGGCGGCTCAATTCTCTTCGTTGAGGCCCTGAGGGTACCCGGAGAGAAGGGCTTCAAGCTGACGGGTAAGCTCGGCGAGGTGATGCGGGAGTCGGCCGAGGCCGCTTTAACCCTGGCCCGCAAGTACTCCTACGAGAGGGGAGTCCAACCTGACTTCTGGGACAAGGGCTTCATACACCTCCACGTGCCGTCCGGCGCCATCCCTAAGGACGGCCCCTCCGCCGGTATAACGATGTTCGTAGCCCTCTACTCCCTCGCCCTCGGCCTCAAGGTACCTCCGGACGTCGCTATGACGGGGGAGATAACCCTCCGCGGCAAGGTCCTGCCCGTGGGAGGCATAAAGGAGAAGGTCCTCGCGGCAGATCGGGCCGGCATAAAGAAGGTCCTCCTGCCCTCGTGGAATTCCAAAGATCTTGAGGACGTACCCAGACACATAAAGAGGCGACTCAAGTTCGTCTTCATAGACAGCGTTGAGGACGCCCTGAAGGAGATATTCGGCCATGCCCCCTGATGCTGACGTTGTATACCCCACCCGCTACATCACCGTTGAGTACGAGCTTTACCTGAAGGACGGGGACCTGGTGGATAGGGGGGAGTTCGTCTACCGCCACGGCTTTGGCCACATCCACCCCAAGTTGGAGAACGCCCTTGAGGGGAAGAGGGTGGGGGACGAGGTGGTGGTGGAACTCTCCCCGGAGGAGGGTTTCGGTGAGTTCAGGGAGGACCTGGTCAGGGAGCTGCCGAAGGCGGAGTTCGGAAACATCCCCCTTACCCCCGGCAGGGTCCTCTA
>WGAN01000001.1 GCA_015494805.1 Caldifarciminota bacterium | reverse complement strand
CTGAAGGACGGGAAACCCGTAAAGGTAAAGGGAGGTTGAGGATGAGGAAGGCGATAGTTGCCGTCAGCATCGCCCCCCTTGGCGAGGGTCCCAGCGTCTCCGACTACGTCGCGGAGGCCATAAGGGTCCTGAAGGAGGACGGCAGGGTGGAGTGGGAGCTGGGGCCGATGTGTACGACCATCTGGGGGGACCCGGCGGTGATATTTGATGTCATATTGAAGATGCAGGAGGCTATGTTCCGGAAGGGGGCGGTGCGGGTAAGCACCGTAATAAAGATGGACGAGAGGAGGGACAAGGAGTTGGATCCGAAGAAGAAGGTGGAGTCGGTGATGAAGAAGGTGTGAGGGTCGCGGATCACCGGATTAGGTGGAGGAGGCCCCTCTTTATGAGCCTCCTTACCAGTTCCGGGGTTTGAGGGTCGGCCGGATAACCGCTCGCCGGGGGTATGTCCCCCTCCAGACCGACCGCCCTGTTTACGGCCAGCATATGGACCTCCCTGAAGTACTTGGCGAAGATGGAAGCCAGGGCGACCTCCTTCCACTTAACGTCCGCCCCCTTTACGAACCTTATCTCCTGCTCCCCCTTCCTGTAGGATACTCCCCCATCCTCCGGGAACCTCTCCCATCCGGGGAGGAAACGGCCGTAGTACTTCACCCCTCCCGCGAGGCCGCTTATCACCCTCTTGCATCCCAGGCGGAGGGCTACGTCGGCGAGGGCGGAGGCATCCTTCAAAAAGCGATGGCTACGGAGGTGGTTGGCGGGTATCTCCACGGCCACCAACCTATGCACCTTGAAGGGAAGGTTGCCAACGGTGGCGGAGAAGACGGGGAGGGTTAGACCCTCGTATAGATCCGACGTCCTCCCGAACACCCAACGCCACATATCCATAACCGTGTCGCCCCGGAAACCGAGTCCCCGGAGGGCGGACAGGACTACACCTTCGGCCCTTGAGTAGGTCCTAAGGCTCCTCCTAAAGACCTCCTTGCTGTCCCTTACGTCCCTTAGCTCCCCGGAGACCGCTACCCCCACGACAAAAAGGGACCCGACCTTCGGGCCGAGGCCAGCCTCGTCTATGCCGCACCTCATAGGAAGTCGCCGATGTCGGGTTTGACGTACTCTTCTACCCCCCTCTCAAACTCCTCCATTACCTGTCTCCACTCCGCCCGGTTTATGACCTTGGCCTCCGCCCACGAACCGTAGATCTGCCCTGCGTGAAAGGCCATACCCACTCCGAGGGAGGCCAGGGCCGGGACGTCCCTATGCTCCTTGAAGTGGTAGTACGAGGCCAGGGCGTAGAAACCCCCGACGAACAGGAACCCCATAAAGGCCGTCCCCTTGTCTCCGATGTACAGCCTCCCCAGACCGGGGATAATGGACAGGAGAGCAGCCACCGTAGGGGACTTGAGGTTCGGGGGTTGCAGGTAGGACTCAAGGGGCGTTCCGACGATGACTTTCCTTGCCCCCTTCCAATCCCCCTTGCCCAACTTCATCCACGCTATCAGGACCCTCCTCTGAAGAGACTTACGGGGCATCTCGGACAGCTCGGAGTAGAAGGCTACGGTATCCCCGAGGTAGAGGTACAGTTTTGCCAACTCGTAGTGCGCCCAAACCTGTCCTTTCCGTCCCTCCTCTATGTGCCGCTTCAGAAGTTTTTCCGCTGACTCGTACATACCGGCTAACTTGTAGTTGTAGCCCGCCATAAAGTGGGCGTAGTCGGCGCTATCACTGTTCGGGAAGAGGGTAACGAACCGGAGGTACTCCACGGCCGCCTCCCTGTACTTTCCCCTCCTCTGTAGGTCCTCGGCGAAGGATAGGACCTCCTTGGCCCGTACCACCTTGACCTCCCTCTCCATCTCCTTGAGCATCCGCTCTATCTCCTCCGGAGGAAGCTGGTCGCAGGTACAGGGTTGGAGGCTGTCCGCCGTTCCGCTCTGCCCTCCGGAAGCCTCTAAAAGGAGTGTCAGGAGAAACATGAGGCTATTTTACCCCAGAAAGGCTGTCCTTGACGATGTCGACGATCGTCTGGAGGGTACCGGGTAGGGCGGATTCCACCCTCTCCCACACGGGCAGGCGGGGGGACGGGTTGGTGTTCTCGGCGAACTCCTTGAAGGCGTCGTCTATGCACCCGGAGAAGAGTTCTATGTAGCGGAACTCCCTGTGGATGTTGAACTCCAGGCCGTTCAGGAGGGCTACGGCTTCGTAGGTTTCAACGTAATCCTTGGCCGTGGTCACGTAGGTTTGCTTTATAGTGCGCTCTATACCGGAGGTGAAGATCACTCCCCTTGAGGAAAGCTCCACGAGGAAGGTCTTGAAGATGTCCGTCACCATCCGGCGGAGGTCGTCCCCAGGGCGGTGCTTGTGGTCGTACCTGTGGGCTATCTGTACCTGCACCATGTCCCCTATACGCATCGTGCGGTAGGCCTCGGCGAGTATGCTAACCTCCATCCCCCAGTCGGAGGGGATGCGGAGCTTCTGGAAGACCCCGACGTACCCTGCCATCTCGCCGGATAGGGGATATCGGAAGTCGCCCATGTACTCAAGGAAGGGGTCGTAGCCGAAGATGATCTTCAGCGCCCGGATTATGGGGAAGTAGAACAGGCGAACTACCCTCCCGTAGAGTCTCTTACCGTAGCGGGCATAGAAACCCTTAGCGAAACGGTAGTTCAGACGGGCTATAGGGTAGGCCAGAAGCAGGGGCATCTCGGCCGTATAGGTCTTTATGTCGGCGTCGTGTAGGACGAGTATGTCCGTCTCCCCCTCACCGACCACGTACCCTATCCCCGTCCATACGGCTGTCCCCTTCCCCCTCCTCCCAAGGGAGAACTCCCGACCTATCGTCTGCCTTACCTCCCTCAAGTAGGGGTTGTCGTTCCATATTACCGTACCCTTACCTCTCAAGATGTCCCTGGTTATCCGTAGGGCCGTCTTGAACTCCTCGTGGGTGGCCCTATCCAAAACGATATAGACCCTGTGTATTCCTTCCGTACTCGCCAAAGTTCCGAGGATATACATCATCTCCTCGGTTGAGAAGTCCGAGTACAGGGCGGGTATTAAAACCCCCACTTTCTTTCCCGTCTGCTCAATCTCGGAGGAGAGTACGTCCGCGTTCCGCTTTCCGGGACGGAGGTACGGAATCGTGGGAACGAGGTTCTGATGCAGATCAGCCATACGAAAAAATTGTAAAGGTGAAGGTGGAGAGTTAGAGCCTCTTTTGGACGCCTCTTTTCATAAAGGAGATTGAACGAATAGAATAAGCGGTCGTATAATCCCTTCCTCATAATGCTCGGAAGGCTTTACGTTATTCTGGATGACACTTACCTAACCCCAAGGGATATCCCCAAGGTAGCCCAGAAGGTCCTGAAAGGTGGGGCGGACGTCCTCCAGATAAGGAGTAAGAGGTGGTCTAGAGAGGTACTGTTAAAGGTGGCGGACGAGGTGTATTCTCTCACTAAGGATTACGGAGTTCCCTTGATAATAAACGATTATCCCGATATTGCCGTTAGGTACGACGGTGTGCATGTAGGGGCGGAAGACACCCCTTACTCCATCGCGAGGGAGATCCTCGGTAAGGACAGGATAGTGGGTGTGTCCTGCTACGGCTCGCTTGAGACGGCCGTACGGATGCAGGAGGAAGGTGCCGATTACGTCGCCCTCTCATCCCCCTACCCCTCACCCACCAAGCCGGAAAAGGACATCGCTCCGCTGCGGCTCCTTAGGGAGGCCTCGCAGGTCCTCCGAATACCCTTCTACGTCATAGGGGGGATAGACGAAAATAGGGCGAAGGAGGTAGTGAGAGCGGGAGCGTACGGTGTGGCCGTGGTTAGCGCCATCCTGAAGGCGGAGGACCCGGAAGAGGCCACGAGGAGGTTGAGGGATGCGGTATATTCTTCCGCTTAGCCTCCTCCTGACGTCCTGCTCCCTCCCTTTCCTACACAGGAAACCTCCCCCTTACGAGAGGGTGGTAGTTGTGGTCTCCTATGATGGGAAGGGGCTGTCGGCCATCTCCCCCGATACGGCGGCCGGTATGGTACGGATATCCTTGATGGGGGATAGGGGAAGGAGCGACTTCCGCCTCACCAAGAGGGTGCATTTCGGTAAGTACGACGAGAATACGGGGTCCTACGTGATGGATCCGAAGATGGTGGCCATTCTGGAGGCCAACGTAGGTAAGGAAGTCTCAAGGGTGAGGCTGCGGGTGGAGAGGATGGTTAAGGCCCTTAAGGTTCCGGGTGATGTGCGTATAGTTGAGCCTTCCTCCAACCTCCCCGACTGGGGAGAGGTATCCATTAGGTGGGAGGGGAGGGCCAGAAGGTACCTGCTCCGCCTGTACGCCTTTACTATGATGGATCAGAAGGACGAGATCGTACTTGCGGACAGCACCCACTACGTGTTTGACCTTGGGAACTTCTACGGGGACGGTTTTTTGAGCGTAGCCGTCTGCCCGATAGAGGGGAGCGACCCACGGAAGAGGGAGAGGATCAAGGTCTATGCCCTCGGTCGGTGCGTCAGTAGGACCATCTTAGTAGGGGATACGTCGGTATGGGAGGGTGAGATGCCGGAGCCTCCGTGGAACGAGGACGACCTCCTCTGGTACCTCCTTATGATGTGAGCCTGTCCCTGCTGATCAGGACCCTGTCCATCCAGAAGGCCATTGCCAGAGCCATCCAGGCGACGGACCACCTCATAAACACCCTCCTGTCCTTCGGTCCGTTATAGACCTCCCCCTTCGGTCCCACCAAAGTACGGCAGGCGTACTCTACCAGGTTCCGGGCCTCCTCGCCGAAGAGCTTTAGGGTGATTATGGCGGCGGCGACATCGTGGGCGTCGTGGGACCCCCTACCCAGACGGTTTATGGGGAGGCCTTCGGCGTTGAAGAGGTTGCCTATGTAGAAGCGGAATCCCCTAACTATCGCCTCCTCCCACCTGTCCGTTCGCAGCAACTCGGACGCCCACCTAAGGCCCCACAGGTTGTATGCCGTGTGGATGTGGTCCACGTAGGCCATACGACGGCTTCCGAGGCCGTAGACCCAGGAACCGTCCTCCCGTTGGTAGTGGGCGAGGGTGTCTCCTATCCGGCGGAGTACCTCCCTACTCCCCCCGGCCACGGCCTGGGCGACCGCCCCCAGGATAGAGGCGTTGAATATGCGGTACCTGTCCAAGGGTGTGTAGCTCATCCACAGGTTTCCCCTCTCGTCCTCAAAGGTGTTGAGAACCCTCTCGTAGAAAGGAAGGAAGACGGAGAGGTCTATATTCCATCCGAACCTACGGTTGGCCTCGTTTAGGGCGAAGACGGCGAAGGAGGTCGCTATGACGTTGGGGGTAAAGGCGGGTACGTAGAAGATGCTGCTCTGCCAATCAAAGTTGTAGCCGAAGGCTATTCCCCCCTCCACCTCTGTACGGTACCGCATAAGGGTACCGTGGGCTTTCCGCGCCCTCTCCTCGTCCCCGGCCAAGGTGTAGGTCCAGAGGAACAGAGCCAGACCCTTGGGATTGTGGGATGGGGGAACGAGGAGCAACCTCCTGACCCATATCGGGGAACGCTTCAAAAGCTGTTGAAAGAGAAGCCGGTAGAGGGGAACCGGTAGGCGCCCCAAGGGGGAGAGGAGACCGTCGTAGGGGTCGTACCCCCTCCACCCCTCCCCCTCGGCGTAAGAGAGTATCTTATCCAAGCACAACGTTCAGTCTATCCTCTTCCACTTCCTCCAGGCCTTCTTCCTCCACTGCTTTACCCTGTTCAACTGTTTTTGGGCGTAGGACTTGATGGCTCCGCTACCGAGGAGGGCTGCCTGCTGGTACGCGGCGATGGCGCTGTCAAACGCAGAGACGGCCTCCTCGTACTTCTTCTTCTTGTAGAGGGCTATGGCCCTCCTCTGCCTTATATCCCCCAGTAAGGCCCACGCGGGCGCCCTGTACCTGGGGTCTATCTCCTTGTCGGTGGCTACCTCCCTCGCCAACTTCTCGGCCTTGGCCGTGTTCCCGATGTCGTCGTAGAGGTACGCTATCCGCACCTTTAGGGCCTTGAAGTTGGGGTTCAGCTCCAGCGCCTTCTCGTAGTCGGCTATGGCCTCCTTCTTCTTACCTACCTTCTCGTAGATTTTCCCCCGCTTTACGTAGTACTTGGCCTTCTCCGAACTGTCGGCCAGCTCTATCAGTTCCGTGGCGTACGGGATGGCCCTGTTGAGGTCCACGTCGGCTCCGGCCTTTTTGGCCTTCAGATACGCATCTACTATAGTCTTTAGAAGTTTCACCATCCTCTTCTTATCCTTCTCCTCGCTCATTCCCTCCTTCTTCGTAAGCTCGTAGGCCTTCTCAAGGTACTTCAGGGCCTCCGCGTACTTGCCCTGGTCAAACAGGAAGTCGCCGTAGGATCTATTAAGGGCGGCGTTGTCGGGTTTGCGGGATAGGGCCTCCGTGTAGAGCTTCTCGGCTTCGTCCAACTTCCCGGCCTTCTCGTACACCTTGGCGAGGCCAAAGAGGATGTCAGGGTTGTCGGGGGACAGCTCCAGGGCCTTCTTGTAGAACTCCTCCCCCTTGACGTAGTCCTCCTTGACTATGCCGTAGAGCCAACCGAGTCCCTGCCATCCCCTCGGATCCGTTGAGTCTATCTCTATGACGTGCCTGTAGTAAAACTCGGCGGAGTCTAACTGCCCGTTCTTCAGGAGGGCGTAGGCGAGGTCTAAGGATATGTTCTTCCTTAGGGTGTCCAAGGTGCCGGTGGTGTCCTTCGCAAGGGTGTAGCCGTAGGCCTTCTTCAGCTCCTTTATGGCGGTCTCGTAGCTGGCCCTACCGTCCAGGGCCTTGAGGAGGTCGTCCTTGCCAACGGAGTACCAGACGCGGGCGGAGTCTATACGCTGCTCAAGGGTTAGCTTCGGTCCTTCCTCCTGTAGGGTGACGCAGGAGGTATGCGTAAACGCCACCGTTATAGCCGCCACTCCTCCCAAGATTAAGTACCTCTTCATGGTGGGCTATTATACTGGGGAAGGCGAGGCGTACGCTAAGGCCAAAAGCCAACGTCCCGGTGAGGTTCGGAAAGATGGGTTTTATGCTGATAGAGGGATACGATAGTGCATTGTTTCACCCGCATCTTCAAAAACCGAAAGCGAGGCTTTAAGAAACCGAAACTTACCCTTTAATAAGCCACAAATCGTACTTTAAGTAATCCTATTAACGAGGATAGAAAAATCGGCAAGGTCCGGTATCTATGGGATTGATGGGAGCGCGAAGTTTTACCGCAATGCTGGACTTGAATACAGGTCATTTCCAAAATTTTAAAACCATATTTTTTTAACATCATTCGGATCCACCGAACGGTATTGAGCCATCTATCGTTTTCATTTGAAGGCGTTGGACACAAGGCATCATTTCATAAGCGTAATACTAACCCGAACTCTTCAATTATACTCCATTAGAATACGGAAGGTGGATTTTTGTAGGGTTTGCTTGGAATGGATTACATACGAAGCGGGTACAATCCCTCATCAGACCTAATATTACGTCCGATTCTACTCCCCATAAAACCACAATGAATGACTTACATCCTTCACAATTTTGGTGCTTTACGAAGAGAACCGTGGGAATTCTTGGAGTCCCCATGGATTAACGGAGGAGTTCAGGTACTAACGGATTTTGAACGGCATCGTGTGCGGCTCACTTAGGAAGACTGAAACCGGGTTCCACGAGGTACAACCGTTTTGGTACCTGCGATACGGGAAACCTTATGCCTACGGTCCATCGGAGGTCGCACCACTACACCGCCCTACGATCAGAAGGAGGAAACGCTCGGACAAACAACGGTAAGACCCTAGGAGTTCAAAAGGCGTAGGTGTCGGTTCAACAGGGTAGGTTTAACCTCCCACCTTGACCGTCCAACCTCCCTTTTAACATCACCGATTATGAGGAAGATGAGCGTTATAGCCCTCGTGATATGGGGAACGCCGCTCTACGGCACCGGTTTCGTAGGTGTTGGACACAGCAACAACTGGAGGACCTACGTCGCCCCTTCCCCTGACAGTGGGGCTGTGGTGTGCGCCGGGTACAGGGTCTTCAAGGTCAACCCCTCCGGAAGCGTAGCCTGGGCGAGGTCCCTTTCCAACTACTGTGAGGGCGTCTTCACCTATGCCAGCGGGTACGTGGTGGTGGACGGGTACGGCAGCGACGTACACATCCATTCCCTGGCCGCCGACGGCTCCGAGCAGTGGGGCTACTCCTACACCCTCCCCGGCGACTACAACAACGTACGAAAGATGGTAAGCTCCGGTGGGAACCTGATATTCCTGTTTGAGAGCTATCTGTCCTCCGTCTATTACCCCCTACTGCTCTCCCTTACCACGAGCGGGAACGTGAACTGGGCCAAAAGCTACGACGTTCCGGGACTCATCAATACGTTCGTCCCGTACGACGGCGGGTACATAATAAGCCTTCTGGATACGACCTATAACCGCGACCTCGTCCTCATAAAGACGGACGCCTCCGGAAACGTCTCCCTGGCCAGAACCATGGGGGCATACGCCAGCGTAGGTGGAAGTATTACGGTGGGGATGGTCGTCATAGGTGGGGACCTCTTCGTATCCTCGGACTACAACCTGTTAAAACTGGACAACTCCCTGAACGTCATATGGGCAAAGCGGGAAGGCTCGTACTACCTCGCCAGAATTGAGGCGAGCGAAGGCGAAAACCTCTACATGGCCGGCGACTGGGACGAGATATTCAAGATAGACACGTCCGGCAACGTCATCTGGTCAAGGGAGTACGCCTCATCTCTGAACATATCCTTCCACGGTATGGTCCTCTCAGGTGGAAGGCTCTACGCAGTTGGAGACGCCGACGCCCTTACGGACAGCATAGCAGTTGTGAGCGTAAGGACGGATGGGTCCCTTCCGTGCGCCTCCCATTACAACCTATCCTTCGTCACCTCGTCCGTTTCCCCCTCAAACATAACCGTCTCTGCCCAGAGCCGGAGCGTCAGCAAAGGCCCGTCCGTTTCCACCGGCTCCGCATCCTACACCCTCAACCTCCGTTGCGTTTCTACCGACGTCAGGGAAGCGTCCGGGAATATCTGTGGCGGTGGCGGGGAGGTTTACGACGCATCCGGACGGAGGTACGACAGGGTACCCGATAGGCCGGGTGTGTACTTCATAAAGACGCCTGAAGGAGCGAAGAAGGTCATAAGGAGGTGAAGGATGCTGTTTTTCCTTACGGCCACTTTTGTAAAGGGACTGCGGTACTCCGATATGTCCTGGAAGAGCATATTGACGCCGGCGAGGGACAGCGGCGTTGTCCTGTCCGTAGGCTTCGGGTACGCCAAACTGACCCCATCCGGCAGTGTCGTATGGGCGAAATCCGTCCCCACCTGGAGGCTGGACTACATCGGGACGTACCCCGGAGGCTACTTCTTCACACAGGACGGGAGCGGATTTATTCTATCACTGATAGACGAAAACGGGAACATAGTGCGCTCCTTCACCTACTCCTACCCTTCCTTCTGCGGGACCAACGTTCAGGACGTCGCATGGGACGGTGATGGCTTCGTCTTCCTCCTAAAATCCTGTTTTAGCGACCTCTCCGCCTACAGGCCGGCCCTCGTAAAGATAGACACCCTCGGGAACGTAATGTGGGCGAAGAGGTACCCTTCCCTCGGTCCCCAAACCGACGCCCTCGTAAAGGTTGGGGGCAGGCTCTTCGTAGCAGCGACGGATACGAGCGATACGGTGATAATATTTGCGATGGACGGAAACGGAGACCCCCTGTGGGCGAAGAAGATGGGTTTTATGCGACAGATGTCCTACTGGGGGTGGAGGGTTATGCGACTTGAGAGGATAGGGACGGACGTCCTGTTCTACCTGCGGACAGGTTCGGAGCCTCTTGTGCGCCTTGACACGCTCGGGAACGTCGTATGGGACAGGCGTCTGCTCTACATGAACGGCTACGACCTCCTGGTCCTCGGTGGTCACATATACGTAGGTGGATGGGAGAACGTTGTAAAGATGGACAGCGCCGGAAACCTCATATGGAAGAAGAAGTACGCCACGGAGTGGGTGGCGAGCATCTACGACATAACCTTCGCCGACGGCCACATCTACGCCTACGCGGACCCGAACTTCGCGGCGGACACCTTACTTCTCATAAAGATTGACACGGCGACCGGCTACGCCCCCTGCTCACGGGACGCCTCCGTCTCCGCCTACGATACCACCTTCTCCATCTCAAGCATCACGCCACCCGCAGCCGAAAACCTGACCCTTTCCAGATCCTCCGGGGAGACGGCCGGCAGCGCCACGGTTGCCGTATTCAACGGGTGTATCTCTACCGATATATCCGAGGGTGAAACACCCGTTCCGTGCGAGAGCAAGAAAGAGATATACGACGCCTCCGGCCGAAGGTACAGGCAACTTCCCGACAGGCCCGGAATATACTTCATAAGGGTACGGGGAAGGGTGCGGAGGGTGATTAGGGTCCGATGAGGGAGACAGGGCCATTGGGGCGGCTTGACCTCCCTTGGGCGACGGGTGTAAAATACTCCGTATGCTCCGCAAGGTAGTTCTGGCACTTTTCGTAATTCCGGCTATCCTTAAGGCGGATACTTTGGCGATAATCCACATAAACGATACCCATCACCACCTGTTCCCCTACAAGTCTTGGAACGGTATAGCATCGGCCGCCTACCTCATAAGGTACCTGAAGGCCACCTATCCCAACAACCTCTTCTTCCACGCTGGGGACATCTTCGTCGGGGACTTCTCCTTCCCCTACGGTCTGGGCAGGGAGGAGTTGAGGCTACTTAGTCTCCTCCACCCCGATGCCATAACCATAGGAAACCACGAGCTAGACATAACTCCCGATAGCCTCTACTCCGTCCTCTCCGACGTCGGTGGCTTCACGACCTTTCTCTCGTCCAACCTCCGTCCGGACACCATTCCCCTCGCCTCCGTAGTCAGGCCCTACACAACCTTTACTAGGTCCGGGAGGCTGATATGCGTCCTCGGCCTGACCACCAACCAGTTCAACCTCCTGAACCCCGCCCAGCAGCCCGTCCAGTTTGAGAACCCCGTGTACGTAGCCCGGATGTACGAGGATACCTTTGACGTCTTGGGGTGCGACTACCGGATAATCCTCTCCCACTCCGGCGTGAACGTGGATAGCGCCATAGCATCCGGCACCCACAGCTACAACCTCATAGTCTCCGGCCATACCCACACGTGCTACGAGGAGCCGGCTAAGGTGGTGAACCTCTCCGGGGATACGACCTACTTCGCCGAAGCTTGCTCCCACTATCAAGCCGTTGGCCTCTGGCTGATAGATATGGACGCCCTAAGACCCATCAGCCATACCCTATTTCACTTGGACGCCACCTCTCCCGTTGATAGCGAGTTCGTGGATTCCCTCAACGCCCTGAAGGCGAGGATTGAGGCCGTATACGGACCCGTCTTCTCCGACTTCGTGGCCTACGCTCCGAGGGAGCTTAGGAACGTACCCGACAGTTCCCAGTACCTTGATACGCCCCTCGGCAACCTCATAGCAGACGCCTTAAGGGAAAAGGCGGGGACGGACATAGGGGTTGTACCCTACTTCTACATGGCCGAACCCCTCGCCGCCGGTCGTATAACCTCCAACGACGTCTTGATGGCCTTTCCCTACGGCCTAAGCGAGACGGCCATAACCGGTACGAACCTGTACCTCTTGAGGGTCACCCTCCGGGGGGCGGACCTCTACACCCTCCTCTCGGTTTCCCAGAGCTTCGTCGGCCGGACCCCCATAGCCCAAGTTTCGGGGATGACGTACAGGTTTGATCCGGAGGACAGCCCGCCCCTTGAGCCTTCGGATATAACCGTCGGCGGTGTTCCGTTGGACACCACGGCCACCTACTCCGTGGCAGCAGATATGGGTACCCTCTACCTCGCCAGCCTCCTCGGTATAACCCCCGTCTCGGTGGAGACCACGGCCTACACGATGTTTACGGCTATGAGGGAGTACTTCTCCGAGCTGGGCCTTCTGGAGGCCACCTCCGAAGGACGGATAGCTTACAAGGGGGTGGTAGCCTTAGCCGAGAGGAGGAAGGTTCCCGGCCTTGAGGTGGAGGTTTCCGGCTTGACGATCTCCTCCGAAGCTCTTATGTTCATCTACGACCCCTCTGGTCGGCTCCTGACGAGGGGCAGCCGCCGATTCACCGCCCCGGCTCCCGGCATCTACTTCGTAAAGGTGGGCGACAGGGTAAAGAAGGTGGTATTGAGGTGAAGGCGGAACCCCACTTCTCAACGGCCTACTGGGTGTTCCCCAAGGACGCCAATCCCCTCGGCTACCTGTTCGGCGGTCGTCTGATGCACTGGGTGGTAAGGAGCGCCTCCGTCTACTCCTCCATGCTCCTCCGCCGCCCCGTCGTCATCGGTTATATGGGCAGTTTTGACTTCATAAACCCCATAAGGGTCGGAGATATGGTGGAGGTCCAGATATCCCCCCTATTCACTACCACCCACACCGTAACCGTCAAGGTCGCCGTCTTCGCTGGGGCAACGTCCGACGAAGAGTTCCGCTTTACGACGGCGGCCGAACTTACCTTCGTATCCATAGACGACAGGGGAAGGCCGGTAGCCCACGGCCTCTCCATCCCTTCCCCCACCTTGGAGAAGGAACTCAAGGAGAAGATAAAGGCTATGAAAGGGGCCTACGAGAGGTTAAAGGAGCCGGAGGGCTACGACCTCAAGACCGTCTATGGGGTAACCACGGAGGACACCTTCTTCTACAACCTGATGTCGGGCGCCCGCCTCTTAGAGTACATAGACCAGCTCTCCGTCCTTACGGCCATCAGGTACGCCGGGGCCTCTATGTTCACGGCCTCCATTGACGAGACCATCTTCATAAGCCCCATAAGGCAGGACGAGTACGTGGAGATATACACCCGCCTTAACGCTGTATGGCGCACATCGGCCGAGGTGGAGGTCTGGGTCTTCGCCAACGACCCCATATCCGGTAGTAGGAGACTCTCCACCCATACCTTCGTCAGCGCCGTCCTCGTGGATAGGAGTAGGCACCTGAACCCCTACGCCCCCTCTCCGGAACTTTACGCCGAGGCCACCCGGAGGAAAGAGCGAAGGTTAGCGAGAAAGAGGAGGCTCCTGGAGGGGGTACTCCTCCCCTATAATTAACGGCCCCTTGAGGATAGAGGTACGGGAGCTCTCCAAGGTGTTCGGCGACTTCGTCGTCCTCTCTGGCCTTAGTTTTGAGATAGGGGACGGGGAGTTCATAGTTGTACTCGGACCGTCCGGATGCGGCAAGACCACCCTCCTGCGGATAATAGCCGGCCTTGAGAGGCCCACCTCCGGTACGATCCTCTTTGACGGGAAGGACGTCACCCACCTGCCGCCGGCCAAGAGGGACATCGGTATGGTCTTCCAGAACTACGCCCTCTACCCCCATATGACCGTCTACGAGAACCTCGCCTTCCCCTTGAGGCTCAAGAAGGTGCCGAAGGACGAGATAGACCGGAGGGTGAAGGAGATAGCCACCCTCTTAAAGATAGACCGCCACCTCCACAAGAGGCCCCGTCAACTCTCCGGAGGTCAGAGGCAGAGGGTGGCCCTCGGCAGGGCGCTCATAAAGAGGCCCAAGCTCTTCCTGTTTGACGAGCCTCTCTCCAACCTTGACGCCAACCTCCGTACGGAGATGAGGGCGGAGATAGGGAGGCTCCACCGGGAGTTCAAGACCACCAGCCTGTACGTCACCCACGACCAGGTTGAGGCGATGAGCCTCGCCGACCGTATCCTCATCCTCAACAGGGGGAGGATAGAGCAGTTCGCCGACCCCCTGACGGTTTATAACGAGCCGGCGACGGCCTTCGTGGCCTCCTTCGTCGGCTCCCCCCCTATGAACCTCGTAGAGGGGGTGGTGGAGGAGGGTAAGTTTAGGTCGCCCGGAGGGTGGTGGGTGGCCGTGGATACCGACTACAGGGGCAAAGCCCTCCTTGGGTTCAGGCCGGAGGGTGCCAAGCTCCGGGAGAAGGGGATAAGGGGGAGCGTCGTCCACCGCGAGATCTTTGGCCACGAGAGTATCGTTTATGTGGATATAGGTGGCGGGATAACCGTAAGCGTGAAGCACTACTCCCTTCCCCCCTCCATAGGCGAGAACGTGGCGATATGGGTAGACCGGTACTACCTCTTTGACGGGGAGGGGAAGAGACTCCTTTAAAATACTTGATATGCTTCCGTTGATAGCCTCTCTGAACTTGGAGTTCTACGCTGCGGAGCCTACAGCCCAGCTCTTCTTCAACCACGTGGGCTTCCTCTCGGTTGGCTCCGCGGAGGGACCGGTGGGTCCCTACCTCAACCCGGCCGTCCTCACCCGCACCAGGGGGACTTTCTCCGCGTACCTGGGTTACTCCTCCTCCGCCCAGACCCCGCCGGACAGCTTCGGCTTCAAGGTACCCCTCCGTATGGACAGCCTCTCCTACGACCTCAACCTCTCCTCCAAGGTTACCTTCTCCGACCTCGGAGGGCCGAGCTACCTTGGGGTGGCCTTCCACATCGGACCCGTGGCCTTCGGGGGGTCCCTCTTCCGGCCATCCCTCTTCGGTGCCTCCGTAGATGGGGACGTACCCGTTGAGTACGAGAGCGACAGCCTCGCCACCTTCAGCTACGTCGTATCCGACCCCGACAACGACAGCGTGGCCGTAAATCTGACGCCCTACGGTACGGTTAAGGGAAAGATCTTCCCGAAGGGCGACATCAGGATGAGGGAGACCCCCCTCTTCGCCGGTGCCGCCGTCGGCGGTAAGGTGTTGGCCTTCGGTGTGGGGTTGAACGTACGGAGGATAGAGGGGAGGTTGAACTTCGGTACCCACCTCTCCGTAGATTCGGGTACCACCCTGAAGGCGAAGGTGAGGCCCGCAGACCCCGGATGGGACGCGAGTAATCTAAACGTTTCCCTCGTGTACGACCCCGACTCCTCCCTCGTTGGGACGAGGGCCTCCGGCTCCTTCGCTGCTACCTACATCGCCCCGGTCGTGGGTCTCAACCTGAACCTCCTTGTGGTGGGTGTGAATCTCGCCGCCGAGATGGGACTCTCCGGGAGTACAGGGGCCAACTTCTCCACCTCCCTCCTTCTTCCCAAGGACGCGGGGATGGAGGTCCTGGCCGACTCCGTGGATATTGACAGCACCACCCGTAGGATCTCCGGGAGCCTGCTCTTGAGGGTAAGGAGGACGGAGGACACCACCGTAAGCAGGGACTTCTCCGCCACCTACAGGCTCGCCCGGTACGTCGGAGTTCGGGGCGGGGTCCGGCTCTTCTTCCTCTCCATCTCCGGTGCGGCCGAGTTCCCCGTTGAGGTGGGTAAGGGTCTCTTCTACTACGGCCGGAACTACTTCACCCCCAACCTACTAATCCCCCTCGGTCCGATTGAGGCGAGGGTAGGGGGCGTCTTTATGTGGAGGTACGCCTTCTTCGGGAATACGGTCCTGCCTTCCGCTCCTATGTTCTACGGAGGTGGCGGTCTGTCCCTAAAGGCGCCGCTGGGTACGGAGGCCTTCGGCATAGAGAGGTTGGACGTCGGGGTACGGGGCAGCTTCCTCTCCTATCTCGTGAAGGTGGTGGCTGAAGGGCTTTCCGGAGGTAAGCTCGGAGACTTCTCCACCGCCCCTACCGTTGCCTTCAGCCTTGGGACGCAACTCTACGTAAGGTGATGAAGGGCCTCGTAAGGGACCCCCGTCTCCTCGGTGAAGCCTTGAGGGGAGCTAACCTGAAGGTGGTCTTCACCAACGGATGCTTTGACATCCTCCACCGGGGACACGTGGAGCTGTTGAGGTTTGCCAAGGGCCTTGGGGACGTCCTGGTCGTGGGTCTCAACACGGACGACTCCGTCCGCCGTCTCAAGGGACAGGAGAGACCCATCAACCCCCTCCCCGACAGGGCGGCCGTCCTGCTGGCTATCCGCTGGGTAGACTTCGTCGTCCCCTTCGGTGAGGATACGCCGGAGAGGTTAATACGGGAGTTGAGGCCCGACGTCCTCGTAAAGGGTGGGGACTACAGGTTGGAGGATATAGTGGGGGCGGAGTTCGTTACGTCCTACGGCGGGGAGGTTAGAATCTTCCCCTACCTTGAGGGGTACTCCACCACCTCCATAGTTAGGAGGCTCAAGGGTCAATCGTAGGTTTGGGATATCTCCTCCCAGAGCCTCCTCGCCCCCGCAACGAAACCTTCCATATAGTCGTCCGTGCTAAGCATCATCAACGGCCTCTCCTCGTCCCCCTCCACCAGTACCACACTTATAAAGCCTCCTACCTCCATCGCGTCCCAAGTCTCACCGAAGGGTAGCTCCGCCACGAACTCCACATCGCCAACCTCCACCGTGAAAAGGAGGTAGGGGGCATCGTCCTCCTCACCGTACATAACGTCAAGGTTCACGGGCAGGGAATCACTCTTCGGTAGCTCTATCTCCCCCTCCGCCTTGAAGTATAAGCGGAGGCCCAACTCGTAGACCTCCGCGCGGAGCATTTTGAAAACACGTTTCATAATCCACCCATTGCTAAGCCAAGGCCGATAGAAGTTCCTCCGTATCCGTATCCTCAGTCAGGATCTCCTGCAGGATGTTGTACGTCGTGCGAGGCTCCCTGTCCAGGCGGTCTATCACCCTAAGCATACGGGAGTACAGCTCCCCGTCCTGCGGCCACGAGTTGGCGATGACCCGGTAGATCCGGGAGTAGCTCTCAACGACTATGGGGTTGCGGAGGATGTAGGAGTAGTCCTGTACGGGTTCGTACTCCAAGAGGTAGTAGAGGTTGCGTCCCTTCTTCAGTTGGACGTCGTACACGCCGAGCATAGACAGGTTCCTGCCGATGATCTTTATGACGCCGATACCGTCGGCCACGCTCACGTACAGGCGTTGCTTACCTTTATACACACGCTCATCAAGTACGAGAACTCTTGCCCTGTACTCCATAAACTTCTACCTCCTTCTTTTCTTCCGTCTTCAAGGCTACAGGCATAAAGTCAGTATTATACGCGAAAACCACCTCCCCGTTCCTCCTCAAGGCGATAACCCCGACGGGGTACTCCGTCCTCCTCACCAGCTCCTCTGCGGCCTCCTTTAGTGGGGTGCCGTAGGCCACCCTATCGCACAGGGTCTTGGTCAGGAGCATCTGGATTATGCCCTCCCCTATACCCGTCGCCGAGGCCCCGCAACCGTTTTCCGCCCACGTCCCCGCCCCCGGTATGGGCGTATCTCCGACCCTTCCGGGCAACTTTACGGACGTCCCCCCCGTGGAGGTTCCGGCTACCACGCTCCTGCCGTCGGTGGCCACGGCTCCAACGGTGCCGATGAAGAGGTCCGGGTACTTCCTTATCAGGTCTATCGTCTTCGCCATTAGGGAGAGGTCGTCCCCCACCTCCTCCTTAAGGAGCTTCTCCCTCACCCTCTCCAACCTCCTCCTGGCGTAGTCGGTTATCAGGTTCCCCTCCGGAAGGTTGAAGAGTCGGGCTATCCTCTCCGCCCCCTCGCCGTACATCACATGGTGGGAGGTCCTCTCGGCGATTATCCGGGCGAGGCTTATGGGGTTCTTAACCCTCCTGACGCCTATCACCGCCCCTACGAGGCGGGGGTTATCCCTGACTATGCAGGCGTCCATCTCCAGACTGCCGTCTATACTTAGGACGCTTCCCTTTCCGGCGTTGAAGTATGGGGAATCCTCAAGGACCTTTACGGCCTCCTCAACCGCCTTAACAGGATCCTCGTCAAGGAGGGAGTATCCCACTTCGGCCGCCTCCTTTAAGACGGGGAGGGCGTGCTTGAGCCTCTCCTCCCCCCAGCGTCCGGCTCCACCGTGAACGATTATCGCCTTCATCGGAAAAGTTTTTCATTATAAGGCAGAAACCCGGACCGTTCGCAAAGATTTCTGCAAAGGGCCTTCCCACCGTTGGGGTATGCTTTTAAGGTTCTGGCATCCGATACCCATAGAAAATGGACGGTAATGTAATAATCCATCACAGTTTGTGCGATTTCTAGCAACTTTCAGCGAATGGGATAGGCGAGGGGGATCCGCCTTGTGTGAGTTGGGTATTGAGGGGGTATTACGTTGATAGAGGGATGCCATCCGTACCTTCAAGAACTGAAAGTGGAGCTTTAAGAAACCGGAACTTTCCCTTTAATAAATCGCAAATTGTACTTTAAGATCCTTGCACTCCTCATTAACGAATTTTGGAGGGTGTCATTTCGTAGGGCTGTCTCAAAGGCGGCGTCTCCCTCTTAGAATCGTCTCCGTGAAGAGGTTTGGACCCCTGCTTGCGGTCTTCGTAGTCTTGGGGTGCAAGGGGGAGAAGAAGGGCAGGACACACCACGTGGAGCCGGGAGCCGACTCCGTGAAGGTTATAGCCACCAAGGGGGGACGTAAGCTCTGGGTGATGAAGTCCGTAAAGGTAAAGGAAAGGGGCGACACCCTAATAGGCTACGGGGTAAGGATAACCTTCTACAAGGGGGGGAAGGCTTCTTCCGTCCTCACCGCCGATTCTGGCAAGTACGACCAGGCTTCGGGGAATATGGTGGCCCTCGGCAGGGTCCATCTCGTCTCCTCCGACAGTACGGAGATGTGGAGCCAAAGCCTCCACTGGGACGAGAAGCGGAGGGTGATATGGACGGAGGACTCGGTCAAGATATACGACCGTAAGAGGGATCGTACCCTGTACGCCAAGGGGATGGAGACGGACGCCTCTGTCTCTTACATCAAGTTCCTCTCCCCCGTCAGGGGCGAAGGGGAGGAGACGGAGACCGGGAGGTGATCACCACCCCCCACCTCC